>JAPLLF010001025.1 GCA_026387715.1 Pseudomonadota bacterium | reverse complement strand
CGCGTGCGAAGCTGGGACGATCGCGGGGACCCCGGCGCCGACGGTCGGCGCGTTCGAGATCGCCGCGCCGAGGGCGGCGCCGCCCATCCCGCGAACCCCGAGCAACGTCTGCACGAGCTCGGCCTTGGGACGCCCGATCTTGCCCATCGGCTGCGTGCTCCCAGGCGACGACGCATCCCCCCGCGCGATGCGGGAGACCTCGTCGACGAACTGCCGCACGGTCAGGAAGCGCTTGGTCGGGCTGCGATCGAGCGCGCGCAGGATCGCGGCCTCGACGGGCGCCGGCACGGCCGCGAGCTGCGACGGCGGCTTGATCGTGCCGCTGGTGTGCCCACGATGGACCTCCTCGACGGAGCCGGTGTACGGCGGCTGGCCGGTGAGGACGTAGTAGTAGAGCGCGCCGAGCGAGTACAGGTTCGAGCGCTGGTCGACCGGCTTGCCCTCGACCTGCTCGGGCGCGACGAACTCCGGCACGCCGGGGACGGCGGACGTCGTCGGTGTGGGCAGCGAGAAGTTGACGAGCTTGATCTCGGAGCCCGCGAACAACACGTTCTTCGGTGCGAGATCCCGGTGCACGACCCCGACCTGCGCGGCCTCGATCAGCGCCTCGCCGATCACCTCGATGAGGTGCGCGGCGAAATCGAGCGCGATCGGCCCACGCGCCCCGATGGCGGCGGCGAGCGTCTGGGCGCCCTCGAGGAGCTCCATCGCGACCCACGCGTCCTCGCCCTGCTTGCCCGAGGCGAGCACCTTGGCGACGCCGGGCGAGGCGACCTTCTCGATGTGCTTGAGCTCGCGCTCGAGCCGCTGGGCGACCCCGGGGAGCTGGAGGACCGCCGGCGAGACGATCTTCACCGCCACCGCCGCGCCACCCTGCTTGTCCTTCGCGCGGACCACGACGCCGGTCCGCCCGCCACCCAGCTTGTCGCCGAGCTCGAAGCGCGCCGAGAGCGCATCCGTCGCGTCCGCCTGGCCGCTCAACGGCGTGAGCCGCGCAGCACAGACCGGACAAAAGTTCGCATCGTCGCTAAATTGCTTCTGGCACTTGGGGCAGAGTTTCATCTGCGCTCCCTGCGGGTAAACACCGCGTAATCACGCGGATCGTAAGGACATCCCGGAAGGAAAGCAATCTACCGTGCCGCTTCGTCGCCGTCGAGCAGCTGACCCGGCCGATTGACAGGGTGCGCCCCGAGGGGCTAGAAACCCTCCCCTCATGGCGTCGAATACCAAAGCAACCTCCGTCAAGCGTAAGAACAAGCAGGAGAAGCAGGGTCGCCGTCGGAAGAACCGACTCGCGAAGAAGTCGACGCAGTCGTTGACCGAGCTGTTCGCCGGCCTCGGCGAGCCCGGCAAGGCCGCGCCCGTCGCGGCGAAGTAGGCGAAGCCTACGAGTCCGGCTTTCGCCGGGATTTCGTGAGCGAAGCGAACAAAGTAGCTTCCGACTCGTCCCGACGGCTTCTGCGACCCTACGACCAACGACTCTTCTCGACTCACGCGTCGGCAGCGACGCGATCGACCGAGAACACGCCCTTGATCCGTGACAACGAGCGGATCACGGACTTGAGCTGATCGAGATCTTTCACGAGCGCGTGGAAGGTGTTCACGGCGCGACCATCCTCGGTCGCGCGGCAGTGCGCTTGCGAGATGTTCACGTTCTGATCGGTGAATGACTGCGAGATGTGCGCGAGCAAGCCCGGCTTGTCCGCGCACAAGATCTGGATCGCGACCTCGTGCTGCACCTTGCCGAGCCCATCCCACTCGACGTCGATGCGCCGCTCGGGATCGAGATCGAGCCCCTTGTCGCAGTCGCGACGATGGACGGTGACGCCGCGGCCGCGCGTGATGAAGCCCGTGATCGGATCACCCGGTAGCGGCGTGCAGCACTTGGCGTAGCGCACGAGGATGTCGTCCTCGCCCGCGACCTTGATCCCGCTGCTCGACGTGCGGTTGCGCGTGACCTTGCGGAGCAAGGTCTTGAGCATGCTCTCGGCCTTGACCGGCTCGGGCTCGGCCTTCTTGAGCTCCGGCAGCGTGTGCTCGAGCACCTGCTGCGGCGTGATCTTGCCGTAGCCGACCTGGATGACGAGCTCGTCGACGGTGACGCACTTGAGCTCCTTGGCGGCGAGCAGGAGCTGCTTCTCCGCGCGCCCCATCGACGTGTTGTGCTTGCGCAGCGCCTTGTCGATGAGGTCGGTCCCGAGCAGGACGGCCTTCTCGCGCTGCTCCTGGCGCAGCTCCCAGCGGATCTTCGTGCGCGCGCGCGCGGTCTTGACCAGCTTGAGCCAGTCCTTGTTGGGCTTCTGGTTCGGGCTGGTGATGATCTCGATCGTGTCGCCGTTGCGCAGCTGGTAGCGCAGCGCGACGATCATCCCGTTCACGCGCGCGCCCGAGCAGTGATCGCCGATCGAGCTGTGCACCGCGTAGGCGAAGTCGATCGGGCAGCTGCCCTTGGGCAGCGCCTTGACGTCGCCACCCGGGGTGAAGACGTAGACCTCGTCGCCGAACAGATCGATCTTCACCGACTCGAGGAACTCGGTCGGATCGCGCAGCTCCTTCTGCGACTCCATGAGCTGGCGGAGCCACGCGAACTTCTTGTCGTCGTCGGCGGCGACCGGCCGACCTTCCTTGTACTTCCAGTGCGCGGCGATGCCGTGCTCGGCGACGAGGTTCATGTCACCCGTGCGGATCTGCACCTCGATGCGCTCGCCGCGCGGCCCGATCACCGCGGTGTGCAGCGACTGGTAGAGGTTCGGCTTGGGCAGCGCGATGTAGTCCTTGAACCGCCCCGGGATCGGCGTCCACGTCTGGTGGGCGACGCCGAGGCCCTGGTAGCAGTGCATCTGCGTATCGGTGATCACGCGAAAGCCGATGGCGTCGTGGATCTCCTCGAACGGGCGCTGGGTGCGCTTCATCTTCTGGTAGATCGACCACAGGTGCTTCGCGCGCCCCATGACCTCGCAGGGGACGCCGTTGTCGACCATCTCCTTGGCGATCAGCTTCTCGACGGTGTGGATGTACTCGAGCCGCTCCGCGCGGGTCTTGGCGACGTCGGAGGCGAGCTGCTCGTACTCGTGTGGATGGCTGTACTTGAACGCCAGGTCCTCGAGCTCGACCTTCACCCACTGGATGCCGAGGCGGTTCGCCAGCGGCGCGTAGATCTGCATCGTCTCGGCGGCGATGCGCTCCTGCTTCTCGGGCGGCAGGTGGTTGAGCGACCGCATGTTGTCGAGGCGATCGCACAGCTTGACGAGGATGACGCGGATGTCGCGCGCCATCGCGAGCAGCATCTTGCGGAAGTTCTCCGCCTGCTGCTCCTCGCGCGTCGAGTACGGCAGCTTGCCGAGCTTGGTGACGCCGTCGACGAGGAACGCGACCTCCTTGCCGAACAGCTCGCCGAGCTGATCGACCGTCGCCGAGGTGTCCTCGACGCAGTCGTGCAGGATGCCCGCGCAGACCGACGCGACGTCGAGCTTGAGCTCGGCGATGATCTGCGCGACTGCGAGGGGATGGGTGACGTAGGGATCCCCCGACTTCCGCGTCTGCCCGTCGTGCGCTTGCGCGGCGAACTGGTAGGCGCGACGGATGAGGGCAAGATCGGCGCTCGGGTAGTACCCGGCGACTTCGGAGAGGATCTGGTCGAGCTGGTGCATGTACAACGAGCGATCCCGCGCTCGCCGAATATTGTACCTCTACTCGGCCGACGCGACCGTATCCTGGAACCTCCACGTGTACTCGAAGGCCTGGCCGGTGCGCGAAACCGTGAGCTTGAGCCAGCGGAGGTTCGGCGTCATCAGGTCGCGGTCGTAGAACACGAAGTCCGCGTTGCCGCGGAACACCGAAATGTTGCCCATCGACTGCCGGTTCTTCCAGCCGTCCTCGTAGGTGCCGACGGTCGTGATGCAGTCCCCGCGACCATCGCGCCCGCGCGCGTCGCAGCGCGCCGTGCGGACCTCGCGATCCCACATCGTCGTCATGATCTTGGTGCGGGCGTGCTCGGCGGCCTCGGGCGACCAGTGGTGGCCGCGATCGTCGGTCAGGTCGACCTTCCACGTCGTCGGGTTGGCCCAGTCCTCCCACTTGTGATCGACCTGCACGTGGAAGCGCAGGCGATCGCGCGACACCATCGTGAAGCTCGCCTGGTTGATCAGCGGGTAGCGGCTGTTGTGGACCTGCGACGCGTTCTGCGTCGACTCGACGGGGGCCGGGGTCACGAGATCGAGGTCGCCGGTGACGATCGTGATCTTCTCCGAGCGCCGGAGCGTCTCGGACGGATGGATCAGGGGATTCGGCTGCACGGCCGCCGCCTCGAACGTGCGCGAACATCCGCTCCCAACAACCTGCGCGACGACCACGACCCCGAGGATGCTTGCCCGCATACCTCCAGCGTGAAGAACGGCCGCGCCGCCGTCAAGAACAGATGACGCGGCGTCAGCGCTTGTCGATCGCGACGAGCCGGCGCGCGTGCTGGTCGGGCGCCGACGCAAGATTTGCGGCGAGGATCGCGTCGAGCGTCGGGTCCGCGCCGAACCTGCGCGTCAGGTAGAGCGCGCGGAGCACGTGGTAGGCGCGCTCGAGCTCGTCGTTCACGATCAGGTGGTGGTAGTCGTGCCAGTGCTCGACCTCGTCGATCGCCTTGCGCAGCCGGCGCTCGATCACCTCCGGCGCGTCGGTCGCGCGCGACCGCAGGCGGCCCGCGAGCACCTCGAGGTCGGGCGGCAGGATGAAGATCTTCAGCGAGTCCTCGGGCCACCGCTGCGACAGCGCCGCCCCGCCCTGCCAGTCGACGTCGAAGATGATGTCGCGGCCCTGGGCGAGCGCCGCCTCGACCGGCGCCTGCGCGGTCCCGTAGCGGTTGTTGAACACGAACGCGTGCTCGGCGAACTCGCCGCGCTGCACCATCGCCTCGAACACGTCGGGGGAGACGAAGTGGTAGTCGCGGCCGTCGACCTCGCCGACGCGCATCGGGCGCGTGGTGTACGAGACCGAGAACTCGAGGCGTGGGAACTCGGCGAGCAAGCGCCGGGTCAGCGTGGTCTTGCCCGCGCCCGACGGGGACGACACGATGACGAGGACGCCTCGATCAGTCACGCGCGAATCATATCCTCCGGTCATTCGACGTTCTGGACTTGCTCGCGAATTTTCTCGAGAACCGCCTTCGATTCGACGATCAGGCGCGTGATCTCGGCCAGCGCGGACTTGGCGCCGATCGTGTTGAGCTCGCGGCCGATCTCCTGGACCAGGAAGTCGAGCCGCCGCCCCGCCGGCGCGGTCCCGACGAGCAGCGCCGAGGTCTGCTCGAGGTGGCTCGCCAGCCGCACCAGCTCCTCGGTGATCTCCGCACGATCGGCGTGGAGGGCGGCCTCCTGGGTGATCCGCGCGGGATCGATGGCGGTGTCCGCGGCGAGCTTGGTCAGGCGGTCGACCAGCCGCGCGCGCAGCTGCTCGCCGACGGTCGCCGCGAGCGCGAGGAGCTGCGTCCGCAGCGTGGCGAGCTCGGCGAACCGCGCGGCGAGATCGCGCGCGAGCGCCTCGCCCTCGGTACGCCGCATCCGATCGAGCTCGGCGAGCGCTGTGTCGAGCGCCGCGAGCACGACGGCGTCGTCGATGCCGGGCGCCGGGGCGATGACCCCGGGCTGGGCGAGGATCGTCGACAGGTTCGGCCCGTCGATCCCGAGCTTGCCGGCCAGCGTGGACAGCATGGCGTGCGCGGCGATCGCGGCCGCCTCGTCGATGCGGCGCTCGGCTCCGCCGGCGGTCGAGATCGACACGGCGACGGTGATCGCGCCGCGCTCGAGGGCCGCGCGCACGCGGGCCCCGATCGCCTCCTCGAGCGAGGGCGCGAGCGACGCGCGGACCTTGAGGTCGAGGAACCGATGGTTCACGGCCCGGAGCTCGACGGTCGCGCGCGCGCCCTCGTGATCCGCGACGCCGCGACCGAATCCCGTCATGCTTCGCACGCCGGGTGGATATCACGGGCTTACCATCGCGACGTGCGTTGCCGATGGCTGATCGCGTGGACGGTCGTCGTGACCGCGTGCGGGCGTGCGCCCGTCACCCAGGCGCCGATCCGCTTCCTGCACACCTTCTCCCCGCAGGAGACCGAGCTGTTCAACGCGACGATGGCGGAGCGCGGCCTCGTCATCGAATCGAGCCTCGTGCCGTTCGCGCGCGGCCAGCAGGTGATCGCCGAGATCCTGACGCGGCCCGCGGCCGATCACGCGTGCCCCGACCTGATCCGGATCGACGCGACGTGGCTGCCGGCGCTCGTCGACGCAAGCCTGGTTCGCCCGGTGCCGCAGGGGCTCGTGGCGCTCGACTGGACGCCCGAGGCCGCGGCGCTCGCGACCGACGCGAGCGGCACGTGGCGCGCGGTGCCGCAGTCGGTGGACGGCCTCGTCGTCGTGCGCGAGCGCGACGTCCCGGCGCCGGCGTCGACCACCGTCGACGCGCTGGTGACGGCCGCCCGCGCGCAACGCCGCGATCACGCCCCGCCGGGCACGCCGCTGCGCGCCCACCCGCTCGGCCTGCGCATCGATGGCTACTGGCTGGTGCCGTGGCTGCGCGCGAGCGGGACGGACCTCGTACCGACCGGCCTCGACACCCCGGCCGCGAGCACCGCGGTCGCCGCGTTCGCCGGGCTCATCGGCGATCTCGCGCCGCCCCCGCCCGCCGCAGGCGACGAGACGCCCGACGAGCTACGCCGGTGGAACGCGCACGAGGTCGCGTACTGGGTGACCGGCCCCTGGCAGCTCGGCACGCTGCACGACCGCGCGGCGATCGCCGCCGGCGCGCTCGCGGGCGCGCCGCGCGGCGGCCAGCTGCTCGTCGTCCCGACCTGCGCGACCCGTCCCGACGACGGCTGGCAGCTCGCGCGCGAGCTCGTCGACGCCGCGATCGCCACGCGGTTCGCCGAGGCGT
>JAPLLF010000754.1 GCA_026387715.1 Pseudomonadota bacterium | reverse complement strand
CACCGCCGCCGGTGCCGCCGGCGCCGCCGTGGTGGCGCCAGACAATCACCAAGCTGCGGGGCCAGTTCACGGCGAACCTGGCCGCCGGTGCGCTGCTCGCCGTGCTGATCCTCCTGGCGGCGAAGCTCTAGACGGAGCCGCCGGCGGTCATGTCGTCGATCAGCGCCGCAGCCGGGCCGGGCGACGGGCGGTCGTCGATCAGGCAACCCGCAGCCCGGGCGTCGAGCAGCACGGCGATGCACCCGGCGACGTGGCCGAGATGGTGCACGCCCGAGTCGGCGGCGACCTCCTCACCGTCGAGCCACGCCATCACGAGGTAGGGACGCCCCGGCGCCGAGTGCCCGTGCGCGACGTGGCGGACGATCGCCGGGTGCGCCATCGCGGCGAGGATCATCGTCTCGCGGGCGAACCGCGCGACGCTGTCGGCGTCCTCCTCGAGCAGCAGCTTGACGGCGACGGGCGCGCCGGTCGTCAGGTCACGCGCCCGGTACACGCTCCCCATCCCCCCGCTCGAGGCCAGGGTCTCGAGCTGGAACCTGCCATCGATGAGCTGGCTGGTCACGACCACACCACGGTAGCATCGAGGCCTGGTGAGGGTGGTGCTCCGACGACGACTCCCGGGTCGGTGAAGCGTCCGTCGAGCGAACGCCAGCGCTCGGAGGCGCGCCGCGGTTCCGGACGGAGAAAGCGGCCGTCTCCGAAGAGAAACGGCCGCTTTAACGAGTCAGATGCGTGGGGGCAGAAGGGCTCGAACCTTCAACCAGCGGATTAAGAGTCCGATGCTCTACCATTGAGCTATGCCCCCGAGGGTCTGGTGTCGTGTCGTCTTCTGTTGTCAGGGTCGAGGGTGAGTCCGAAGGGATTCGAACCCCTGACCTACGGGTTCGAAGCCCGGCGCTCTATCCAGCTGAGCTACGGACCCAGTTGCGGGTTGCGTAAATAGCGGCCCGCCATCGCCGTGTCAAGAGGCTTGGCACCGCGATGTCGATTCCGCGGCGCGATGTAGGCGCCGCGTGCGCCGGATCGCGTGGGCCGCGCAACTAGCTGATCCCGCGTGATGCACGAGTTGCGCACCCCCGCCTGAATCCTCAAGGGTCTCATAGTAGTAGACCCGCCGAATCTGCTTCCATCGCAGAATGGGGTTCGAGTATACGTGCGCACTCATCACCCCGTTTGCGTGGGGTGGACCCTCAGGAGGTCACCTTGTTCGTTCGATCGACTCGCCTAGATCTGATCCTCTCCACGCTGTTCGTCGTCGCGATGGGTGCGTGTAGCACCGGCGCCGGCTGCTGCACGACCACGCAGCCGCTCCCCAACGGCAAGCTGCCCGCCGATCAAACGATCGAGGGCGGCGCGCAGATCCGCGTGACCCAGCAGGGCTTCACCAAGATCACGCAGGTCATGCCCGGCCTGCTCAACTCGTCGTTCGCCAACGGGTTCTGCATCGGTCAAGGAAGCCTGAGCTTCGTCGACTACTGCAACACCAACCAGGGCGGCGCGTGCGGCGCCGGCCACGGCTGCAAGGTCTCGGTCGGCATCCACCCGAGCTCGTTCGCGGTCAGCGTGACGTCGTCGAAGAAGCTCAACCTCCGCATGGGCCTCGACGTCCACACGTCGGTGCCGATCTCGGCCGGCTTCATCGGGTCGTGCTCGATGAACTTCGACGGCAACAACCTCGCGATCGACGCCGACATCGCGTTCTCGATCAACGCCGCGACGGGCGAGCTCGAGCTGCACCTGGCCACGATCAACAGCTTCGACGTCAACGGCCTGGGCATCTCGAACTGCGGGATCGTGTCGGACATCCTCAGCATCGTCGGTGACATCGTCGCCACGATCGAGAACAGCTTCCTCGCGCCGCTCGTCAACCAGCTGCTGGCGCCGGCGTTCGACAGCATCATCCAGGGCATCCTGCCCAACCCGCTCGGCGTCGCCGGCATGGTGGACATCGGCTCGTTGCTCGCGGGCGTGTCGCCCGGCACCGAGGGCTCCATGGAGGCGCGCGTCGTCCCGGGCGGCTACGTCGATCTCGAGAACGGTGGCATGAGCCTCGGCGTCATCACCGGCATCAACGCCGACGAGGACATCACGACGCGCACGCCCGACCTCGACAGCGAGCCCGCCCGCTGCGTGCCGCCGATCCCCGCGCCGAACTTCGGCGCGCCGCCCGCCAACCTGCCGATCAGCTCGCGCGCGACGTTCCAGCTGCTCCCCGCCGACGCGTTCAAGGGCGTCCCGACCGAGGTGCCGGCCGACGTCGCGATGGGCATCTCCGAGACGACGCTCGACCTCCTCGGACACCACCTGGTGACGTCCGGCGCGATGTGCCTCGGCGTCGGCACGCCGCTGATCAACCAGCTCAACGTCGGCACGATCGGCATCCTCGTGCCGTCGCTGTCCGAGCTCGGGCACGACGACGGCAAGGATCCGCTGCTGCTCGTCACCCGCCCGCAGCAGGCGCTCGACTTCGAGATCGGTGACAACACCGACGCGTCGCCGGGCCTGAGCATCCACGCCAACCACATCGAGGTCGACCTGTACGCGTTCCTCTACGAGCGCTACACGCGCGCGTTGACGCTCGACATCACGATGACGATCGGCCTCAAGCTCGAGTTCGTCGACGTCGCCGGCAAGACCGTCATCCGCCCGACGCTCAAGGGCATCAACTCGCAGAGCGTCACCGTGAAGGTGCTCAACAGCCAGTTCGTGCGCGAGACCCCGGCGGAGCTCGAGCAGGTGCTCCCCGCGGTGTTCGATCTCGTCGCGTCGCAGCTGGGCACGCTGCCGGACATCGACGTCCCGGCGTTCGCGGGCTTCTCGCTCAACAACCTGTCGATCAAGAAGGTGTCGACCGCGCAGGACGACTTCCTGGCGCTGTTCGCCAACCTCGGCGCATCGGCGATGATGCGCACGATCGGCGACACCGAGCCGCTGATGGCGGACGCGGTGCGCTCGATGGACGCGCAGGTGGCGCCGCTGCAGACGCACAGCACCGCGACCGCGAAGCTGGTGTCGGTCGTCACGCCCCCGGCCGAGGCGATCCGCGGCGCGCTGCGCAAGTCGGCGACCGGCAAGCTGCCCCAGATCACGTTCGACACCCCGGCGCGCGACGCGCAGGGTCGCGAGCTCGAGTGGGCCTACCGCATCGACGACGGCATGTGGCGCTCGTACCGCAAGACGCCGACGCCGCTGGTGATCTCCGAGGACATGCTCGCCCTCCAGGGCAAGTACACCATCGCGCTGCAGTCGCGCGTCGTCGGCGACTACCGCACGACGTCGGACGAGATCGCGACCGAGGTCATCGTCGACTCGATCGCGCCGCGGGTGCTCGAGGCCAAGCTCGCGTGGAACACCAGCGACCAGCTCGAGATCCCGCTCTACGACATCGTCAGCGAGCACGCGCTCCAGTACGGCTTCGGCGCGCCGGGCGCCGACGCCCCGACGGCGTGGACCGACGGCGCAATCGCGACGATCGATCGCGCGGCGGCCGAGCAGCTCGCCGCCAACAACGAGCTCACGGTGTTCGCCAAGGACGAGGCCGGCAACGTCGCGTCCCTGCTGATCGCGCCGTTCCACGGCCAGCCCGGCGGCGCGGCCGGCTGTGGCTGCGAGGCGTCGCACCCGACCTCGGGCGGCGTGCTGCTCGTCGTCCTCGTCGGCGGCGTGCTGCTCGGCGCGCGCCGGCGCACCCGCGCGTCGCTCGCCCGCTTCGTGCGCACCCGCGCCGCGGCCAACCTCGGCGCGTTCCTCGCGGTCGCGATCGGCTCGTCGCTCGCGCCGGGCTGCTCGTGCGGCAAGACCGCCGAGGCCGTGTGCGAGGTCAACGACGACTGCGACGCGTTCTGTCCGTTCGGCCAGCAGGGCATCTGCATGAACAACATGTGCTCGTGCGTGCTCACCGCCGGGCGCACCGGCCCATACTCGGACGTCGCCGTCGCTGGTGATGGCACGGTCTGGGTGTCGGCGTACTCGCAGACGTTCGGCGACCTCGTCGTCGCGCACTGGGATCAGGGCCGCATCCCCGACGAGTCGTGGGAGTGGGTCGACGGCGTGCCCGACGTGGCGCCGACGGCCGACTCGTCGATCCGCGGCGGCATCACCGAGCCGGGCCCGGACGTCGGCATGTACACGAGCATCGCGGTGAACTCGACCGGCGTCCCGATGGTCAGCTACTTCGACCGCGAGCACGGCTCGCTGATGTTCGCGATGAAGGTCGGCGACGCCTGGCAGAAGCACGTCGTCGACGCCGGCACCGGCATCGACGGCGAGGGCGTGAGCACTGGCCTCTACACCTCGCTCACGCTGCGCACCGACGACGGCCGCCCGGGCATCGCGTACCTCGCCCACGTGACCGACGCGACCGGCGAGCGCGCCGAGGTGCGCTACGTCGCCGCGCAGACCGCGATGCCGACGTCGGCCACCGACTGGCAGGCGTGGACCGTCGACACCGCGCCGGTGATCGTCGATCCCGCGAACCCGGAGATCTACCCGCTCCCCGGCGGCCTCGGGCTGTTCATCGACTCCGCTCCACGTCGCGTACGTCAGCGCGACCAACGACGACTTCAAGTACATCACCGACGCGCCGGGCGCGAAGCCCGAGACGATCGACGACGGCTACCGCATCGTCGGGCAGTCGCCCGACGGGCTCCCCAAGCCCGAGTATCACTTCGTCGGCGACGACGCCGGGCTCGTGCTGCCGTCGGGCGGCGGCCAGCCGCTCGTCGTCTACCAGGACGCGACGACGCAGGAGCTGCTGCTCGCGCAGCGCGGCGCGAACGGCGTGTGGACCCACATCTCGATCGCGGGGCACACCGATCCGTGGATGGGCGCGTACGGCTTCTTCGCGGCCGACGCGCTGTCGGGCAACGAGCTCGTGATCTCGTCGTGGGTGATCGATCAGCCGACCGACCAGAACTGGGTCGAGGTGTTCAAGCGCCCGACGGTCATCCAGTAAGCCAGTCGAGGATCGCGCGCGCCTTCTTCGCATCGAGGGCGCGGTCCTCGCGATCGTGGTCGCCCTTGGGCACCACGTCCCACACGTGCTCCTGGTGGCAGCCGACGAACCAGGCGCGCAGCTCGCGGGCGAGCCGGTGGAGCGGGTTGGCGTCGCCGACCAGGAAGTAGGCGCGCACCGGGTGCCCCTCGGCGGGACACGCGGCCTCCGACGGCGCGAGGCCGCCGCCGTGGATCACGAGCCCGGCGAACGTCGGCGTCCACGCGCTCGCGTGGAGCCCGATGTACGACGCGCCGCCCGACCAGCCCGCGAGGTAGATCCGCGCGGGATCGATCCCGAGCTGCTCGCGGACGACCGCGACGCGCGACGCGATCCACGCGGGATCGCCGTCCCACGCCCACCAGCTGTCCTTGCAGCCCTGTTCCTTCGGGCACTGCAGCGACAGGAGCGCCCAGCCGCGCTTCGTCGTCGCCGCCCGCCAGCGCGCCGCGGCCACCGACGCGCGCTCGCGATCGCCGTGCAGCACGACGAGCATCGGGATCTTCGACGCCGCCGCGCGCGTCGTCGGCGCGTCGAGCGTGCAGCCGGTGCACGGCGGCTTCGGATCGGCGTGCGCGGCGGTCGCGAGCGCGAGGGACACCAGGGCGGCTGATCGCACGATCCAATGATAGGGTCGACGGGTGATGAAGGCGATGACGATCACGATCCTCACGAGCCTCGCGGCGTGTGGCGGCGCGGATGTCTCGCGCGACGTCGGCGCGCGCTGCGAGAAGGCGGCCGACTGCGCCGAGCGCTGCCTCACCGGCGGCAAGTGGCCCGGCGGGTTCTGTACGCTGTCCTGCGACACCGACAGCGACTGCCCGACCGACACGCGGTGCATCTCGGAGGAGGGCGGCGTCTGTGCCTACGTGTGCAACACGACGCCCGAGTGCGGCTTCCTGCTCGGCGACTACGTCTGCAAGGACCACGCGTGCGTCGGGCCGTAGCGCTCGGCCTGGTGGTCGCGCCCGCGCTCGCCCACGCGGACGGTCCGCCCGCGCCCCGCTACGATGCGAACGATCCCGCGCAGCTGCTCGGCGCGAGCCTCGGCGTCGCCACCGGCAGCCGGATCACGCCGGGCGGGTTGCGGCTCGCCGGGCACTACCTCTACCAGGTCACCCAGGACGACTACGTCGAGGGCGGCGCCAGCTTCACGATCGGCAGCGGCGAGGCCGCGTGCTTCCACGATCGCCGCAACGACTTCACGTGTGACCACGCGATCTTCGACGGCAAGGGCGTCGAGCTCACCGGCGCGATCCGCCACTACTTCGCCGCCAACGGCGCGTTCCATCCGTTCACCCGCGTGGGGCTCGGCGTCGCGCTCGTCCGGTTCTCGGACGATGAGGTCACCGGCCTCGGCGTCACCCTGCGCGGCGGCGCCGGCATCCTCGCGCAGGTCACCGACGGGATCGGCATCGTCGTGCAGGCGGAGCTCGCGCTCGGGGCCGGCGGTTTCGGGCACGGCCTCGGCCTCGAGCCGCAGCTCGGCTCGAGCGTGCTCGCGGGCGTCGAGTTCTCGCTCGAGTGATGCGGCGCGGGATCGTCGCCGGGATCGTCGCCGCCGGGCTCGCCGCGTGCGGCCAGGGCCACGACGAGACCGGCCAGCTCGTCGTGCGCGTCACCGATCGCGGGACGCCGATCGCCGCCCGCCTGGTCTTGTTCGACGAGGCCGGCCAGCCCGTCCACACCGGCACCCTCGACCTCTACGGCCAGCGCCAGGGCGCCGCCGCGTGCCGCCTCGGCCCGCAGGTGCTCGCGACGTGGGGCGGGCTCGTCGTCGGCGAACGCGCCGGGGACACCGCGATCCCGATCGGGCGCGGCCCGTGCCAGATCCCCCCGGGGCGCTACCGCGTGTGGGCGTGGCACGGGCTCGACTTCGAGCGCGCCGAGACCACCGTCGATCTCGCGCGCGGTGGGCGCGTCGTGCTCGACGTCCCGCTCGTGCGCGCGTGGTCGACGCCCGCGATCGCCGCCGATCTGCACGTCCACGCGGCCCGCTCGAACGACTCGACGATGCCCGACGAGCAGCGCGTGCTCGCGCTCGTCGCGTCGGGCATCCAGGTGGCCGCGCTGTCGAACCACAACCAGCACGGCGACCTCGACGCCGCGATCCGCGCGCTCGGGCTCGACCACGCGATCGCGTCGATCGCGTCGAGCGAGCTGACCAGCGAGGCGCTGCACGTCGGCGTGTATCCGGTGCCGGTGACCGGCGCGGCCGACGGCGGCGCCGCCCCCGCCGACACGCTCGTCCACGCCGGCGCCCGGGAGCTGTTCGCGCTCGCGCACGCGATGTCGACGCGGCCGATCGTCCAGGTCAACCACCCGCGGTTTCGCTACGGCGCGCTGTTCGATCTCACGAAGTGGGATGGCCTCGCGTGGCCGCCGCCGTTCCCGACCGACTTCGACGCGCTCGAGGTGATCGCCGGCTACTCCGCCGCCGACGTGCCCGGCGATCGCCGGATCGACGACTCGGTGCGCGATCTCTACACGCTCGTCGATCACGGCGTGCTCGTCGCCGCGCTCGGCAACAGCGACACCCACGACTTCAACTGGGTGCTCGACGGCACCGCGCGCTCGTACGTGTTCGTCGAGCCGACCGCGCCGCCGCTCGACGAGGCGGCGTTCATCCGCGCGATCCGCGCCCGGCGCACGCTCGCGACGACCTGCCCGCTGCTCGACGTGCGCGCCACCGGCAAGGGGCCGGGCGAGCTCGCCTCGCCGCACGGCGCCACCACCACCGTCGCGATCGACCTGCATCAGGCGAAGTTCTGCCACGCGACCCGGATCCGCATCACGATCGGCACGCCCACCGGCCCGTCCCTCGTCGAGACCATCGCGATCCCGCCGGACGCGACCAGCCACCACTGGGAGGGCCCGCTCGCGACCGGCACCGCCGATACCTGGATCGGCGTCACCGCCGACGGCGACACGCCGCTACCGCTGGAGCAGACCGGCACGTACCAGCGCGACAAGTGGCAGCGTCCGGGCGTCTCGCCGTACGCCGTGATCTCGCCGATCCTCGTCGACGCCGACGGCGACGGGACCTGGAAGCGCTGACTATCGGGATCGTTTAGGCTTTCGTTTTCGTTTACGTTTTCGGCGACCGGATCACTTCTCGACGCCCTTGGGCAGCAGCAGCCAGTACTTGCCCGCCCCGCCCATGCGGCCGCCGAACTCCGCCGCCTTGGCGTCGTCGCCCCAGTAGATGTCGCCGCGCACCGCGCCGAGGATGCCGCCGCCGGTGTCC
>JAPLLF010001229.1:858-2138 GCA_026387715.1 Pseudomonadota bacterium | reverse complement strand
CGGGGTGAAGACCGGGTAGTTCCACGGCCCGATGACGCCGACGACACCGAGCGCCTGGTAGCGGAGCACCTCACCCGGCGCGACCGCCCCGGGATGGAGATCCGCCGCCATCGCGCCCTTCACGGCGTCGAAGCGATTGAGCACCGTGGTGACCTCGACCTTGGCCTCGCTGCGGAGCTTGCCGGTCTCGAGCACGATCGCGTCGGCGAGGCCGTCGGCACGGGCGGCCAGCGCGGCCTTGAAGGCGTCGAGCCGGAGTGCCCGCTGGCCCTGGGTGAGCGCGGCCCACGCGGGCTGGGCCGCGGCGGCGGCGCGGACGGCGTCGCGGACCGGCTCGACGGCGTAGGTCGTCTCGAACACGACCGCGCCATCGGCCGCGGGATTGCGCGACACGAGCGAGGAGCCACGTGCGGGCACGAAGGCCCCGTTGATGAAGTTGCCCAGGGACGACGGCGCTTGCACGGGGGGAGTACACCCCCCGGACCTGCCGGGGTCAATCCTTTGCGAGTTGCCGGCGAACGAGGCCAGGAGGCGCGGGCAAATGTGTCGAGATCACCACCTGTTAGGTTGCGGCTCCGGTGTGGTATCTAGCGGGGCCAGCCGTGCCATCGCTCGTCTTCCTAGCCGGTCCGATCGCCGGGCGCCGCTACAAGCTCGCCGACGGCGAGTATGTGATCGGCCGACGGAGCGATTGCCAGATCTTCGTGCCCGACATGCGGGTGTCGCGACAGCACGCGCGGATCCTCAAGATCGACGAGATCTGGACGCTCGAGGATCTCGGCTCGAACAATGGGACGTACATCAACGGCGTGCGGTTACAGAAATCCGCGCCGCTGCGCACCGACGACGAGATCACGATCGCGAACAACCGGATCAAGGTCGAGGACAGCGGCTCCGGCGAGCAGCGCTTCCCCGAGGGCAACCTCGTCACGATCGTCGACGTCACCGGCCAGTCGCTGATCCGCAGCCGGCTCGACTCCGAGGCCGACAAGCGCCCGCTGTCCGCGTCGGGGTTGATCTCGATCAGCGAGCAGCGCGCGGTGCGCCTCATCGAGCGCAAGCTCGACGCGCTCACGCAGGTGCTGCACGCGACCGCGTCGAGCGACACCGCCGAGGCGCTGCTCGACAAGGTCGTCGCCGCGCTCCTCGATCTGTTTCCCCAGGCCGAGGACGTCGGCGTCCTGGTCGAGGACGAGCGCACCGGCGAGCTGCGCGTGCAGGTCCAGCGACATCGCCCGGGGCGCGTGCCGTTCGGCGGGGATCTGCGCGTGCCCGGCACG
>JAPLLF010001229.1:0-842 GCA_026387715.1 Pseudomonadota bacterium | reverse complement strand
GCTCATCTATCACGGCACCCACTACGGCGTGGTCTACGTCGAGAGCAAGACCGTCGGGTTCCGCCAGGAGGACGTCGACCTCCTGCAGACGATCGCCACGCAGGCAGGCCTCGCGATCCACGCGACGCGCGTCGCGTCCCAGCTCGCGAGTCGCGAGCGGCTCGAGCGGGATCTGCGCGTCGCCCGCCAGATCCAGCGCTCGCTGCTGCCGGCGAACGTGCCGCAGATCGTCGGCCTCGACTTCGCGGTGCACTACGAGCCCGCCTACCAGATCGGCGGCGACTTCTACGACTTCATCTGGCACGACCCGTCGCACCTCGGGCTCGTCGTCGGCGACGTCGCCGGCAAGGCGATCAGCGCGGCGCTCTACATGGCGCGCCTCACCTCGGAGCTCCGCTCCCGGGCCGCGATCGCGCGGACGCCCGCGCGGCTGCTCCGGCGCGTGAACCAGGAGATCGTCGCGATGGGCGACGACGGCATGTTCGCCACGCTGGTCTACTGCATCTACGATCTCGAGACGCGCAGCCTGGTGTTCACGAACGCCGGGCACTGCGTCCCCCTGCTCCGACGTGGGGATCGCGTGTTCCCGCTGCAAGGTGCCGGGGTTGAGTCCGGCATTCCGGGCGCGATTACCGATGAGGTGACCTATCTGCGTGTGCCGCCGCATACGCGCTTCATAACAGTGCGCATAGCCTATACGGATGGCACGAACTCCGAACCCAGACGCTTTGAGGTGACGCGATAGCGAACGCTGCGCTCAGCGCAAATGTAGTGCGTCGCCTGCAGGTGGTCAATCGGTCGGCGGCAACATGATAAAGGTCAAACAGGTTAGTTGGGCGAAT
>JAPLLF010000332.1 GCA_026387715.1 Pseudomonadota bacterium | reverse complement strand
CCGCCCACGAAGCGGCGCCACTGGGGCATGGCGATCGATCTCGATCGCTGCGCGGCGTGTAGCTCGTGCAACGTCGCGTGCAAGCAGGAGAACAACGTGCCGTCGTTCGGCGCGGATCCGACGTTCCACGGCGCGCGCCCGGAGTGGATGAGCACGCTGTGGCAGGAGTCCGAGCGGCCGGGTGGGATGCCCGAGCTGTTGCCGTTGCCGTGCATGCACTGCGCGGATCCGCCGTGCGTGAAGGTCTGCCCGGTGGGCGCGACCTACAAGGATCCCGACGGCATCACGATGCAGGTCTGGGATCGCTGCATCGGGTGTCGCTACTGCATGGTCGCGTGCCCGTACGCGCGCCGGTCGTTCAACTGGAGCGAGCCGACGTGGACCCCGAGCGAGCAACAGATGCTCAACCCCGACGTCGCCACGCGGCCGGCGGGCGTCGTCGAGAAGTGCACGTTCTGCCACCACCGCGTGCGCGCGCTGTCGGAGCAGGCGCGGCTCGAGGGTCGGGAGATCCGCGACGACGAGGTCGAGCACCTGCCCGCGTGCGCGGCCGCATGCCCGGCGCACGCGATCACGTTCGGCGATCTCGAGGACGCGCACAGCCACGTCTCGCGGCTCGCGGCGAGCCCGCGCGCGTACCGCCTGCTCGAGCACCTCGGCACCGACCCCTCCGTCTACTACCTCAAGAAGGAGCGCGGCTGATCATGTTGAGGCGCATCTACGCCACGCCCCGCGCCACGTCGCGATCGCAGCAGGCCCGCGCGCTGCCGACGCCGCGCCTGGGTTGGTACCTGCTCGTCGCCCTGGCGATCGCGCTGCTCGCGCTCGGCATCCGCGCCTACGCGATCCAGCACCACGAGGGCGACATCGTCACGAACATGCGCGATCCCGGCCGCGGGGGCGCCGCGTGGGGCCTCTACATCTCGCTCTACGTCTACCTCGTCGGCGTCAGCTTCGCCGGCATCACCGTCGCGAGCATCGCGCGCCTGTTCAAGCTCCACGTCCTCGAGCCGGTGACGCGGCTCGCCGAGCTGCTGACGATCGCGTCCCTGATCGCGGGCGCGATCGCCGTGCTCGCCGATCTCGGCCGCATCGACCGCGGCCTCCAGTCGCTGCCCGACCTCGCGCGCCCATCGTCGCCGTTCTTCGGCACGTTCACGCTCGTGGTGTCCGGCTACCTGTTCTCGAGCGTGGTCGCGTTCTTCATCACCGGTCGACGCGACGCCGCGCGCATGGTCCACGACGGGCCGCGCGCGCTGCGGTGGTTCTACCGGCTGTGGGCGAGCGGATACCGGTTCACCGCCGTCGAGCACGCCCGCCACGGCCGCACGAC
Source organism: Pseudomonadota bacterium (assembly GCA_026387715.1). GTDB lineage: Bacteria > Myxococcota_A > Polyangia > Haliangiales > Haliangiaceae > JABFXX01. The sequence goes on along the minus strand of JAPLLF010000332.1, from coordinate 2,114 downwards.
GTTCTGGCTCGCCATCACGATCCTGCCGCTGCTCGTCACCGCGCACTCGACGCTCGGCTTCATCTTCGGCATCCAGGCCGGGCGCCCGGGCTGGTACAGCGCGCTGATGGCGCCGGCGTTCATCGTGCTCGCCGGCGCGTCGGGCATCGGCATGCTGATCATCGCCGCGGTCGTGCTGCGGCGGATGCTCGGCCTGCGCATCCCCGACGCGTCGATCCACTGGCTCGGCGGCTTCCTGTGGGTGCTCTGCCTCGTCTACCTGTACTTCACCGTCGTCGAGGAGCTCACGGCGACCTACGCCGGGCCGCACCTCGATCGCCACGTCGCCCACGCGATCGTGAGCGGCCCGTTCTCGCGCTCGTTCATGGTCGCGATCGGCTGCCTGTTCGTCGGCTTCTTGATCCCGTTCCTCCAGTACCTGCGCCGCAAGCCCTCGGTCACCGGGATCGCGATCGCCGCGGGGCTCGTCAACGTCGGCGCGCTGGTCAAGCGCCTGCTGATCGTCGTGCCGTCGCAGACGCACGGCTCGTACCTCGCGCTCGAGGAGGGCAGCTACACGCCGTCGCCGATCGAGTGGATGGTGCTCGCCGGCACCGCGAGCATCGTGCTGCTCATCATCCTGGGGTTCGCGCGGATCTTCCCGCTCACCCACGGCGAGGAGCCCGAGCTCACCCGCGACACGCCGCTGCCTCCCGACCCGGTCCGTAAGTTCGTCTGCCTCGGCTGGGTCGCGATCGCGCTCGCGCTCGTCGTCCTGGGGCTGACCGACTCGTTCCGGATGTGGAGCGGCACCGAGCTCGATCCCCGGCTGCCGTTCGCGCCCGTGATCTTCGCGTCCGGCGTGATGATGCTGTTCAGCACCGCCGTCGTCTACGAGGTGCTGCCAGCACGGCGCGTCGTAGCCCGCTCGGCGCGCATCGTCGATCGCGCCCGCACCCGCGTCGCGCCACCAGCCCTCGCCCTGCCACGCGCCATCCGCGCCACCGAGCGCCGTACCCCCGTCACCTCCCTCCCCTCACCCGGAGTTCGCCATGACTGAACACAGCCACGATGTTCCGCGTCCACCCTCGCGCAAGCACGGCCTGAGCGTGATCTCCCTCATCGTGCTGGGGTTCGTCAGCGGCAGCGTCGCCGCGGTCGCGCTCGCCCTCGGCCTGGTGCGCGAGATGTTGCTCGTGGTCACCGGCGGTGGCGTGGCGATGGGCGTGTTCCTGGCGCTGTCGCCGCGGGTCGCGAGCCAGTGGGAGCGCGCGGTCGTGCTCCGGCTCGGCAAGTTCGTCGGCCTGCGCGGGCCCGGGCTGTTCTGGATCATCCCGCTGCTCGACGAGATCGTCGTGTGGATCGACGTCCGCGTTCGCACCACCGGGTTCGCCGCCGAGCGCACGCTCACGCGCGACACCGTGCCGGTCAACGTCGACGCGGTGCTGTTCTGGCAGGTCGAGGACGCCGAGAAGGCCGCCCTCGGCCTCGAGGACTACGAGGAGGCCGTGGCGTGGGCCGCGCAGACCGCGCTCCGCGAGATCATCGGCAAGACCGATCTCGCCGACATGCTCGCGGGGCGCGACGTGCTCGACGCCGACATGCAGCGCCTGATCGACGAGCGCGCGCGCGCGTGGGGCATCACGGTGAAGTCCGTCGAGATCCGCGACGTCGTGATCCCGCAGGCCCTCGAGGACGCGATGTCGCGGCGCGCGCAGGCCGAGCGCGAGAAGCAGGCGCGCGTCATCCTCGGCGACGCCGAGGTCGAGATCGCTCACAAGTTCTCGGCCGCCGCGGGCATCTACCGCAACGACGCGATCGCGCTCCAGCTCCGCTCGCTCAACCTCCTCTACGAGGGCATGAAGGAGCGCGGCACCCTGATGATCGTGCCGAGCTCGATGGCCGACTCGATGAGCGCCGGCAGCTACGCCGGCCTCGCGGCGTTCGCGGCGCAGCAGGCCGCGGCGAACGCGCTGCCCGAGGGAGGGAAGTAGCGGTCGGTGTTCTAGAAGTTTGGTGTTGAACACCCACCCGCGGGAACGCGCGAGCGCGCGGTGTGGCGGCGGCGATTGTGGACGCCTCCGAGGGCTGCGCGGCAGTCATGAAGTCGACGAAGGCACCGTGGGGCGAGCCGC
>JAPLLF010000688.1 GCA_026387715.1 Pseudomonadota bacterium | reverse complement strand
GACGACGTCGTCGAAGTAGCTGGTGTCGATCACGAGCTTGCCCTCGACGGAGCGCACGCCGCGCGCGGCGATGTCGCTCGCGAGGGCGCGCAGGTCGTTGACCGACAGCAGCGGATCGCCTCGACCGCGGATGTAGAGATCGTCGACGGTGCCGGCGACGTCGTCGAGCTTCGTGGCGAACGCGCCGGTGCGCCAGCGGAACGCCCCACCGAGCGTGCCGAGCGCGGCGACCGAGGTGAGGACCTTGGCGTTCGACGCGAGGTTCATCGCGTGGTCCGCGTCGCGTCCGGCGAGCGACTTGCCGGTCGCCAGATCGCGGATCGCGAAGGTCAGCTTGGTCTTGCCGAGCTTGGGGCGCGAGGTGATCGCGGCCGCCAGCTTGTCGGCGAGCCAGCGGTCGCGCGCCTGGGGATCGTTCGGTGCGACCGGGAGCTTGGACGACGTCGCGCTCGCGGCGTCGTCGTCATCGTCCGCGGCCGCGCCGGATCCCGATCCCGATCCCGATCCCGCGCGGTCCACCGGTTGCGAGTAGCTGGCGCCGGGGACGATACTCGCGACGACGACGGCGATCGCCACGCATGTACACGCTCGCGAGATCACCCCTCCACGCTATCATCGTTCTGGCGCTCGCCGGCGGGGCCTGCACGCCGACGGCGCGGCGCACCCCCGACGACACGCTGGTGATGATCAGCCAGGAGCCGTCGAGCACGGCGGATCCGCGCTACGCGATCTCGAGCTACGAGGGCAAGCTCACCAAGCTCGTGTACGCCGGGCTCACCGCCCTCGACACCGCGTCCCTGCTGCCCCGCATGGATCTCGCCGAGCGCGTCGATCGCGTCGACGATCTGACGTTCGACGTCACGCTGCGGGCGACGGCGAAGTTCAGCGTCGGCGGTGACGGCGACCGGGCCACGCCGCGTCCGGTTCACGCTCACCAAGCCGCTGGCGACGTTCCTGTCCGACCTCGATTTCGGGATCGTGTCGGCGACGGCGCTCGGGGCGGGGCCCTACAGCGTGCGCGAGCTGACGCCACAGCACGTGCTGCTCGATCGCAACCCGTACTACCCGACGCCAGCGAAGCTGCCGCACGTCGACATCCGCACGGTGCGCAACGACGCGGCGCGCACGCTGATGCTCGTCGGCGGCTCCGCGGATCTCGCGCAGAACGCCGTGCGGCTCGATCTGATCGACGACGTGGCCGAGCGCGCACGGATCCGGGTCACGAGCGCGCCGAGCGTGATCCTCACGTACCTGATGATGAACAACGCCGTCGCGCCGTTCACCGACGTGCGCGTGCGGCGCGCCATCGCGCTCGCGCTCGATCGCCCGGCGATCATCCGCGCGAAGCTCGGGGGGCGCGCGGTGCTCGCGACCGGGCTGTTGCCGCCCGCGCACTGGGCGTACAACGGCGAGGTCGCGCGCTACGATCGTGACCTCGCGAAGGCGCGCCAGCTGCTCGACGAGGCGGGGCTCGTCGATCCCGATGGCGCCGGGCCGCTCCCGCGGATCTCGCTCACCTACAAGACGAGCACCGACGCGTTCCGCGTGATGCTGGCGAAGCTGCTCGCCGCGCAGCTCGGTGAGGTCGGCATCGACGTCGAGGTGCGCTAGTTCGAGTTCGCGACGTTCTTCGTCGACATCAAGAAGGGCAACTTCCAGCTCGCGTCGATGCAGACCGGCGAGATCAACGAGCCCGACCTGCTGTTCAACTACTTCCATTCGAGCCGGATCCCTGACGCCGGCAATCCCGACGGCGGCAATCGCTGGCGCTACCGGAACGCCGAGCTCGATCGGCTGACCGCCGAGGGCCGCCGCGAGCTCGACGTCGCCAGGCGCAAGGCGCTGTACGCCGAGGCGCAGCGGATCCTCGCGGACGACGTCCCGGTGGTGCCGCTCTGGCACGAGGACAACATCGTGCTGTCGAACGCGTCGGTGACCGGCTACCGGATCGTGCCGAACGCGCGCTACATCGGTCTCGTCGAGACCACCAAGAAGTAGGCGAGGCTAGCTACGCGAGGCGGATCCAGCGCGCCTTCGCGGCCTCGACCTTCCCGGAGAAGCTCCCGGGAAAGTGATGCAGCACGTAGGCGAAGGCCTGCTGGATGAGGTCCTTGTCCAGGTCGTCCGGCACTTCCATGTTCTGGTCGTGCGGGTCGGGCCGGATGCCGAGACGGACGATCTCGGTCAGGCGCAGGACATGCAGGCGGTTCACGAACAACGCGTGGGCGATGCCGAGGAACAGCTCTTCGGTAACGGGATCCAGGGCGGCCATAGGAGCGCGGTTGTTACCACACTCCACCCCTTCCCGTCATCGTTGCATCTGAGGCCCAATGAATCAGCCGCGTTTCTTCTTCTTGAACATCGCGAGCCGGGCCGCCAGCTCGGCCTCGTAGCCCGCGTCGCTCGGCGTGTAGATCTGCTCGTCGCGGATCGCGTCGGGCAGGTAGTCCTCGGGCACGTACTGGCCCTCGAAGTCGTGTGGGTACTTGTAGTTCTGCCCGTGGCCGAGGTCGCGTCCGGCCTTCGAGTCGGGGCGTAGCTTCGCCGGGATCGGCAGGCTGCCACGCTCGCGCACGAGCTTGCGGGCGGCCGCGTAGGTGGTCAGGGCGCGGTTCGATTTCGGCGCGAGCGCGAGGTAGACGACGGCCTGGGTGAGCGGCAGCACCCCCTCCGGCAGGCCCACCAGCTCGTACGCATGGAGCGCGGACACCGCGATCCCGAGCGCGTGCGGGTCCGCGTTGCCGACGTCCTCCGACGCGAAGATCACGAGGCGCCGGAGCACGAACCGCGGATCCTCGCCTGCCTCGATCATCCGCGTCATCCAGTAGACGGCGGCGTCCGGATCGCTGCCGCGCATGCTCTTGATGAACGCGGACACCACGCCGTAGTGCTCGTCGCCTGCCTTGTCGTAGATGAGCGACTTGCCCTGCGCGGCCTCCTCGACGTGCAGCCGCTGGATCGTGGCGCCGTCGCCCGAGCGGCTCGCGAGATCGGCCGCGACGTCGAGCATCGAGTACATCCGGCGGGCATCGCCCTGCGCCGAAGCGACGAGCGCCTCGCGCGCATCGTCGGCGAGCGTGACGCCGAGCGTCCCCAGGCCGCGCTCGGTGTCGACGAGCGCGCGATCGGCGAGTCGCCCGAGCTCGTCGTCGGGGAGGGCCTCGAGCCGCACGACACGACAGCGCGACAGCAGCGCGGCCACGACCCCGAAGCTCGGGTTCTCCGTCGTCGCGCCGATCAGCACGACCGTTCCCGCCTCGACGTGCGGGAGCAGCGCGTCCTGCTGGGTCTTGCTGAAGCGATGGATCTCGTCGACGAACAGCAGCGTGCGCGCGCCGAACTGATCGCGGCGCTCGGCGGCCTTGGCGACCGCTTCCCGCACCTCCTTGACGCCGGCATCGACCGCGGACAGCGACACGAGCTCCGCGCGGAGCGCCTCGCCGAGCAGGCGCGCGAGCGTCGTCTTGCCGCTGCCGGGAGGCCCCCACAGCAGGATCGAGGGCATGGTCCGGCCCGGCGCCAGGTTGGACAGGATGCGTCCAGGGCCCACCAGGTGGGTCTGGCCGACCAGCTCCCCCAGATCGCGCGGTCGCATCCGCTCCGCCAGCGGTTGGCCGACCTTGCGCTTCCTGGCAGCGTCGGCGAACAGGTCGCTCATCGCCGTTGTCTTAGCCCTGTCTGATCTCGTTGGGGCGGAAATTCCCACGAATCGAAGGGTTAGCGGGGACATGTATGACCCCGTCCCCTGTCACCCTGGCGCCACGATCTGGGGCTACGCCACCCGGCAACGGGCCTACCGGCAGGCTGCCCGACGATGAGCTTTCAGCCTATTAGCCCGGGAGGTGTGGCGGGAGCCGCGTGGCACCTGCCTTGCTATTTACTGACCTCATGGTGGTCGAGATGATCTTTCAGTATCGCACCCTGGTCGGGAAGTGCGAGCTGGGCCTCGGCCTCACGTGGGATGAGATCGCCCAGCTCGGCGCGATCGAGACCACGTTCGCGCCGATGGACGATGATCGACGGATGACGACCGGCCGCAAGTTCCGGCGCGAGCAGACCCGGCTGTCCGCGCTGATGCGCGGTGATCGCATCCACGACAAGGTCGAGCTCGTCGAGGTCTCGCCCGGCGGCTTCGTGTGCCGGCGCGCGCCCTACGTCGCCCCTGGCGAGACCGTGGAGCTGGTCGTCGACGCTGGCGATCAGCTGCTCCACTTCACCGCGCGGGGCGTGTGGCTCAAGGACGACGGCGAAGATTATCGCGTCGGGCTCGCGCTCGTCGGCATGCCGGTCGCCACGCGCGTCGTGGTGCTCACCGCGCATCAGGCCGACGTCGTCGACCAGATCAAGTTGGCCGCGTAGCTAGACGCGTTCGGCGAGCCGCGCGAGCAGGTGGAACGTGCGAGGCGGGAGCGTCTCGCCGCGCCACGCGATCGCGCGCGCGAGGGCGATCGCCTTGTCGCGGTTGCCGAGGCTCGGGCGCTCGGCGAACAGGCGCGCGCCGGTCGATTCGATCTTGTCGAGGATCCGCATGCCACCGTGCCACGTCAACGCGAGCTCGACGGCCAGATCGGCACCGACGACGTCGATCAGCGGCCGGGCGCGCTCGAACAGCGCGCGTCCGCGCGCGACCTCGTAGCGGACGAGGTAGCCGACCGACGGGGTGACCCGGCGGGCCGCGATGTCGCTCTCGGTGACGCCGAAGTGGCGGAGATCCTCAGCGGGGAGGTACACGCGGCCGCGCTGCCAGTCCGACGGCACGTCCTGCACCAGGCGCGCGAACGCCAGCGCGGTCGCGAGGTCCTCCGCGTACGCGTGGAGCTCCGGGGCGCGATAGCCGCCGATGTACAGCAGCAGGCGCCCGACGGGCTCGGCCGCCTGGCGGGTGTAGGAGCGGAGCTCGTCGAACGTGGCGTAGCGGCGGCGCTCGAGATCGGTCCGAAATCCGGACATCAGCTCCGTGAACTCGGTGATCGGCAGCGCGAACTTGTCGACGGTGTCGGCGAGCGCGACGAACACCGGGTGCTCGGCGTGCCCACGGTACGCCTGGTGGAGCTGTTCTTCCCAGCGATCGAGCTCGCGGGCGCGCCGACCCTCGTAGGCCGCCTCGTCGGCGAAGTCGTCGGCGACGCGCGCGAACGCGAACAGCGCGAACACGTGCTTGCGCAGCTCGGAGCGCGTGAACATGGACGCGATCGGGTAGTTGTGGCGACGGGACCGGACCAGCGCCTCGCAGTAGCGGTAGCAGGCCGGGAGCTCGAGCGTCGTCGGTTCGGGGACCGCGAGGGTAGGGGAGCGAACGACGCCGAGACGATTGATCACGAGGTACTTCCTACCACCCGAACGTTTGGTTGGGGCGAGGGATTCCACCCCGGACGACGGCTAGGGACGATGCTGCTTGCGGGCGTGGAGGGCCATGTGCCCGCGCTGGATCCCCTCGGTGGCGAGTGCGCGCAGGGCGGCGAGGTTGGTGGCCAGGCCGGCGGCCCCGGCGATCGCGGCGAGCCGATCGGCGGTCGTGATGTGGGCGACCTCGAGCGCGAGCCTGGCGCTCGGGTGGGCGCCGAGCGCGCCGCCGACGGTGCCGACGGCGAGGGGCATCGCGAGCTCGCCGGCGAGTCCGCCCTCGGCTTCGCGCCACACGGCGAGCGGCCGGTACGTCCCGCTGAGGGAGGCGAAGGCGTGTGCGCCGGCCTCGACCGCCCGCCAGTCCTGGCCGGTCGCGACCAGCACGGCGTCGATGCCGTTCATGATCCCCTTGTTGTGCGTCGCCGCCCGGTACGGGTCGAGCTCGGCGAACCGTGACGCGGCGGCGATCGCGGCCCGGACCGCGGGCCCGCCGAGCTCGGCGTCGGCGATGTGACAGCGGACGGTGACGGTGCGTCCATCGGTGAGGTTCGACAGGATGCGCAGGCCCACCTCGCCGTCGGCGATCTCCGCGATGCGGTCGGCGAGCGCCTCGCACAGCGTGTTCACCAGGTTCGCGCCCATCGCGTCGCGGACGTCGACGTGGAGGTGCACCACGAGCATGCCGCCGTCCGGACCGTCGGGGTCGGTCGCGAGCGTGCGGACCTCGAGCGAGGTCGGCCCGCCGCCGCGGTCGGTCATGCGCGGGACCAGCGCGCGTGCCGCCTCGACGAGCGCGCCCGCGGCCGCCTGTAGCCGGGCCGCGCCGGCGACGACGTCGGCCACCTGCGTGATCTGGATCTGGCCGATCATCGACGGCGTGGTGAGCGTCGACGTGAAGCCGGCGGGGCGCGCCATGCGCGCGGCGTTCGACGCGGCGGCGACGACCGACGGCTCCTCGACGACCATCGGGACGAGCACGTCCTCGCCGTCGACGACGAAGTTGGCGGCGATGGCGAACGGCAACGCGTAGGTGCCGATGACGTTCTCGATCATGTGATCGGCGACGGCGAGCGGCAGCGCCCCGGGATCGATCGCCGCGAACCGTTCGAGCGTCACGCCAGAGACCTCGGCGACCTGCCGGCGGCGCTCGGCGAGCGCGAGCCGGTAGAAACCGGTGAGGCGAGAGGAACGGAGCGTCACGGCAGGCTCGTTCTTACGCCGCGTCGGGGCTGATGTCCACGCCCCGCTCATCGACGGTAAGTTCGAGTGGGGTGCACCCTGATTGGATGATCGCACGGTGGACTTTCGTTACGTCGATCGCGCGCGAAACGACGGCGATCGCGACATCGCCGCCGCCGGCGCCGGTCGTCTTGGCGGTGCCGCCGAGCGGGGTCAACAGGGCGCGGACCGCCAGCACGCTCGCCGGGACGAGCGGGGTGGCGGCCGCGCGCGCGAGCTCGTCGAACGCGAGGGCG
>JAPLLF010000557.1 GCA_026387715.1 Pseudomonadota bacterium | reverse complement strand
CGACGCGGTCGAGCTCGATCGCCTGCTCGAGCTGCTCCGCGAGCGTGCCGATCCGCACGCGCTGATCAGCGTGTTGACCACCCGGATGACCCGGCTCGTGTCGACGCGCCCCGGTGATGACGCCCCGATGGTCCCGCTCCTCTACGAGCGCGCCACGCTGCTGGAGGGGATGGGTGGAGCCGCGCTGGCGATGGCCGACCTCGACGCGTTGCTCGAGCACGTGCCGGACCACGTCGACGCGCTCGCCCTCCGCGCCAACCTCGCGTTCGCCGCCGGGGACGTCGACGGTGCGGTCGCGTTGTGGTGGCGCTTCCTCGCGATCGAGAAGGGGCCGCGCCGCGCCGAGGTCAAGCGCTTGCTCAATCGCGCGCTCAAGAACGACGCGGGTGTGGCCGCGCCACCCATGCCCGAGCCCGAGCTCGAGCCCACGCCCGCGCCGGCGCCGGCGCCGGTGCCGGTGCCCATGCCCGCGCCCATGCCCGCGCCCATGCCCGAGCCCATGCCCGAGCCCGATCTCGAGCTTGAACCCGACCCCTTCGCGGACATGTTCGGCGAAGAGGAGTCGGTCGGGGTGGTGCCCGTGTCCGCCGCGTCCACCGTGGCGTCCGTCGCGCCCGTCGCTGTCACGGCGATATCGGTGTCCGAGGTGTCCGAGGTGTCCGAGGTGTCCGACGCGTCTGACGCGTCTGCCTCCTCCACGTTCATCACGTCCGCCGCGGTCGTCGCGTCGGTCGGGTCCGTCGCGGAGGCCCCCGAGAGCTGGGATGCCGATCCGACCCAGACGGAGCTCAAGGCGGGGGCGAGCGGCGTTCCCTCCGGTGCGGCGGTGCCCATCCGGCCGCCGCCGCCGCCACCACGCACGACGTCGGCCGTGCCGCGCATGTCGTCTGACGTGGCCGATAGCAAGCGACACCCAGCGATCATCCGACGGACGGGATCGGCGCCGACCGTCGCCGATCCGGGGCCTGATCCCGAGGCGGATCCGCTGGCGGCCAGCACCGTCGTCGGCATCCACGTCGATCCGTTCGCCGCGAACACCGTGCTCACCGACCTCTCGGAGCTGCAGGCACGCGAGCGTCGCGAAGCGACGGTGAGTCCACCCCAGGGGAGCCCGTTCGACGAGGTCACCAAGTCGGTGCGGCGGACGACGTCCGTGCTGACCCGGGCGGACATGTCGACTCGACCCGCACCGAACACGGTCGGGCCGGTCGGCACGGCTGGCACCGTCGGCACGATGACGTCGACCGCGTCGCTGGCGGACTCGACGGTGACCCCGACCCCGGCGATCCAGACCAGCGCGACGCCGGTGGCGCCCATCAAGGCGCCGGTCAAGCTGCCCGCCGTCGCGCCCGTCGTGCACTTGCCGTGGCCACCCCCGCTCGATCTCACCGCGTTGCCCATGCGCATGCGCGCGCCGAGCGTGGCCAGCGAGCCGATGCTCGACGCGTCGGCGATCGAGATCCCCGAGGATCCCGAGGTCGACGACTCGGCGGTCGTGATGTTGTCCTACCAGCAGCTCCAGCCGACCCAGTCCGCCGAGGCGTCGGTGGACGCGCTGCTCGAGTACGAGCGCGAGATCGCGCTCGTCGTCGAGCCGCCGGCCGTCCTGGCGGCGCTGCGCACCGAGGCGGGCCGACTGTCGGAGACGCTGCGCGACTTCGAGCGAGCGCGCCTCCAGACGTGCTGCTGGCGAGCGGGGCGCACGACCGTGCACGTGTCGCGATCGACGAGCAGCTCGCGAGCGCGCCGATCCACGTCGGCACGCTGCTCGCGACCGTCGAGCTCGCGGCGCGCGGGCGCACGCCCGAGCTCGCGACCGGGCTCGAGCGGCTCGCGGTGGCGGTGTCCGAGCCCGAGCTGCGGAGCGCCGTGCAGGTCGCGCGGGCGATCCTCGCGCTCCATCACAACGCGCCGGCCGAGGCCGCCGGCTGGTTCGGGCGCGCGGCCGAGACGGATCCGGGCGCGCTCGCGGCCCGCCTCGCGTCGATCCGCCATGCCGCCGTACACGGGGAGCACGCGTCGGCCGCGGTCGCGCTGCTCGATCTCGCGTTCAACGTCGAGGGCGAAGATCCGATCTCCGCGGCGGCGCTCGCCGTGCGCGTGCAGCGATGGGCCGAAGGGGCCGGGCCGCTCGTCGGTCGCGAGACGATCGCCGCGGCGGCGCAGCTGGCCGCGCGTGCGGCCCCCCGCGATCCGCTCGTGGCGCGGATCGCCACGGAGATGGCCGTCGTGGCGGACGAGCCCGCGATCGTCATCCATGCCTTCGCGCGCTGGGCGCGGACCAAGGCCGCGGCGCCCGTCGAGCGGGCCTATGCGTCGGCGCGGGCGGCCGAGCTCGATCCCACGCGGCTCGCGCGACTGTGGACGCAGGTGCTCGACCTCGATCCAGGTGACGACTACGCCAAGGCGCAGCTTCGCGCCTCGCACCTC
>JAPLLF010000011.1 GCA_026387715.1 Pseudomonadota bacterium | reverse complement strand
GGCTGTCGGCCGAGGACATCGACAAGGTCGTCAAGGCGCGCGCGGGCGTGTTCCGCTCCTGCTACCAGCGTGAACTGAACCGCTCGCCGGGCATCGGCGGCAAGCTCGTCATCCGGTTCAAGATCGACGGCAGCGGCACCGTCCAGGCTGCCTCGACCGGCGGCGGGTCGACGCTGCGCAACGGCACCGTCGAGCAGTGCGTGGCGAGCAACGTGATGCGGCTGAAGTTCCCGGCGAAGGGTGGCGTGGCGAACGTCAATTATCCATTCGTCTTCTCGCAGGGAGGCTGATCTTGAAGCGCATCGGACATCTCGGATCTGTCGTCATCGTCGTCGGTGCCGCGCACCTCACCGGCTGCACCACCAACACGCCCGACTACATCCCGGCGCCGACCCAGCTCGAGTCGACGGGGATGGAGATGAACGCCGACGGCGATCTCATCGGCGTGCGCGCCGAGCTCCCGCTGCCGTTCGAGACCGAGACCACCGAGGATCGCGCGGCGCGCGACGCGCGCGCGGCCGCGTTACTGATCGACGTACCGTACGTGAAGGTCGGCGACGTCGAGATGTCGATCGAGTGGACGATCAAGAACCTCGACGGCGAACCCGGCAACGCGCGGATCCAGCTCAACGGCGCCAACGAGCTGTTCTCGTACGACCCGACGCTCGTCGTGCTGTCCGCGATGAACGACCGCGAGGCGCCGCCGACGCCGGGCCTCGAGGGCGACGTCCCGATCCACGTCGCGGCGAACGGTACCGTCTCCGGCCTGTTCCGCGAGGATCAGCTGCTCGAGGCGGCGATCGATCTCGATCAGATCACGCGTGGCAACGTGAGCCCGTTCGCGGCGACCCTGCAGATCGACAAGAACGCGACGATGTTCCAGCCGATGACGCCGCCGATGCCCGACGTCATGGACTACGTGCAGATGCCGATCGGCGACCCGATCCCGCGCGAGGCGTTCGCGAACTTCGTCCGCCTCGATCTCGTGTTCAAGCCGGACCGTCACATGGTGCTGGAGTACGCAGTCCGCATCCGCGACCTTCGCGGTATCGTCGACGACAAGCTGCTCGCGGCGCCCGCGAGCGAGCTGGCCGTGTTCGAGCCGATGCCCTATGTTCCCAATGCACCGTAAGCTCCTCGCCCCCATCGCGATCCTCGCGATCTTCACCCCTGCCAGCGCCCTCGCCCGCCCCGCGTCCACCGGCTGGTACACCGAGGGTGGGCTCGGCGCGGTCGCGTACTTGCCACCTGCGGCCGAGGACGCGGCGGTGGGCCCGGCGCTCGATCTGCGGATCGGACGCGACCTCGCGAGCTGGTTCTCGATCGGGGTCGCGCTCGCAGCGTCGAGCCACGAGGCGACCATCCCGGCGCCGCCCGAGGGCGAGTGGTTCCAGCTCTACCGCCTCGGCGCCGACGTGCGGCTCGGCGGTCGCATCGATCGCGTCGCGCTGTTCGTCGAAGGTGGCCTCGGCGCGGCGATCATCTCGTCGAACATCCTGGGCAAGGTGTACTGAGTCACGTTGTACCGAGTCACCTGACGACGCGGATGGCGAACGAGCCCGCCTCCTCGACGACGGTGTACAGCACGCCGGGGTCGCTGCGGTGGTGGTCCACGTCGAAGCGAATCGCGCCCGTGATGCCCGGCAGCTCGCTCCGGGCCAGCGTCGCGGCGAGCCCCGCCCGACCGCCGCTGCCGGCCGCCGCCGCGAGCTGCGCGGCATCGAACGCGTAGGCCTCGGTCGCCCCCGGCGCGTGCCCGTAGCTCGCGACGTAGCGCTCGATGAACGGCTTCTGCATCGCGTCGGTGTCGTCGGGATAGAACCCGGGCGCGAACAGCGCGCCCTCGCTGTGGCGCCCCGCATCGGCCAGGTAGGCCGCCGACAGGCCCTCCGCCGTCGACAGCAGGAGCACCGGCTTGCCACCCGCGACCTTCTTCGTCCCGACGGGCTTGGGCACCTTGCCGGACGCCGCGAGCGCCGGCGTGATGAGCGCCAGGGTGTCGGCCTGCTCGGGCACGAACACGCCATCCCAGCCACCGCCGAGCTTGCCCGCGACGCTCGCGAACGACTTGGTCTCGGCCGGATACGACACCTTGATCACGATCGCCCCGCCGCCCTTGCCGACCTCGGCCTCGAACGCCGCGGTCAGCGCCCGCCCGTAGCCGCTGTCGGGCGCGAGCACGGCGAACTTCTTGACGCCCTTGGCCAGCGCGCGCTGCGCGAGCGTGCGAACCCGCGCCTCGGCGGAGTGGCGGATGTGGAAGACGTACTTCCCCTGCGTGCGCTCCTCCGGGCGCGTCGCGAGCGAGATCAGCGGCAGCCCGAGGCCCTCGGCGCGTCCACCCGCCGCGTCGACGGAGGCCCCGTCGATCGGCCCGATCACCGC
>JAPLLF010000511.1 GCA_026387715.1 Pseudomonadota bacterium | reverse complement strand
CTCGGCCGGGCCGATCGGCGTCGCGATCGGCCTCGCGCTCGGCGCCACCCCCGAGCGGATGGTCCGCGCGAGCATCACCGTGCGCAACGCGTCGATCACCGAGCTCAAGTTCCGCGGCGACCAGTTCGCGTGGCGACCCGATCAACTCTCGCTCGTCACGTTCAACGGGACGGCGCACCTTCCACCCGAGCTCGTCAGCGACCGCTGACCAAGACACCGAGGACACCATGGACTTCGCGCTCCCAGAGACCGTCAGGCCGTTGCTCGAGACCATCGAGCAATTCATCGCCACCATGGTGATCCCCGCCGAGCACGAGGTGTTCGAGCGCGGGTTCGCCGCGTCGCACGCCATCCTCGAGGACCTGCGCGCGAAGTGCCGCGCCGCCGGGCTGTGGGGCCCGCAGCTGCCGAAGGCGCTCGGCGGGCTCGGGCTCGGGCTCGTCGAGCACGGCCTGGTGTCGGAGCGGCTCGGCCGCTCGCCCCTCGGCCACTACGTGTTCGGCGCGCAGGCGCCCGACGCCGGCAACATCGAGATCCTCCACCAGTTCGGCACCGACGCGCAGAAGGCGAGGTGGCTCGCACCGCTCGTGCGCGGCGAGATCCGGTCGTGCTTCTCGATGACCGAGCCGGAGAACCCGGGCTCGAACCCGACGATGCTGTCGTGCGCCGCGGTGCGCGACGGCGACCACTACGTGATCGACGGGCACAAGTGGTTCACGACCGCCGCCGACGGCGCCGCGTTCGCGATCGTGATGGCGGTGACCAACCCGACCGCGTCGCGGCACGCGCAGGCGTCGATGATCATCGTGCCGACCGACACCCCGGGCTTCGACCGCGTGCGCAACATCAAGATCATGGGCGACGCCGGCTCCGGCTGGGCCAGCCACGCCGAGATCTGGTACCGCAACGTGCGCGTCCCCGTCGACAATCGGCTCGGCCCCGAGGGCGCCGGCTTCATGATCGCGCAGGAGCGGCTCGGCCCCGGGCGCATCCACCACTGCATGCGGTGGATCGGCATCTGCGAGCGCGTGTTCGACCTCACCTGCCGCCACATCACGCAGCGCAAGATCGATCCCGAAAAGACGCTGGCGACCCGGCAGATCGCGCAGGCGTGGATCGCCGAGGCGCGCGCCGAGATCGACGCGTCGCGCCTGATGGTGCTCAACGCCGCGTGGACGATCGACCAGCGTGGCTTCCACGCCGCGCGCGAGCTGGTCTCGACGATCAAGTTCTTCGTCGCCGACGTGATGATGCGGCTCGTCGACCGGGCGGTCCAGCTGCACGGCGCGCTCGGCATCACCGACGACACGGTGCTCGCGCACTACTACGTGCACGAGCGCGGCGCCCGGATCTACGACGGTCCGGACGAGGTCCACAAGATGGTGCTCGCGCGCCGCATCCTCGACCGGTACTCGGCGTGAGCGCGCTCGTCGAGGATCAGCCGCGCGCGGTCCGCGCCGGCGAGGAGCTCGACCTCGCGGTGCTCGCGCCGTGGCTCGAGCAGCAGCTCGGCGCGCACGGGCCGATCACGCTCGAGCAGTTCCCCGGCGGGCACTCGAACCTGACGTACTGCGTGCACCAGGGAGAGCGCGCGTACGTCCTGCGCCGCCCGCCGGTCGGCAGCCAGGTGAAGTCGGCGCACGACATGGGCCGCGAGGTCGCGGTGCTGTCCAAGCTGGCGCCGGTGTTCGAGCGCGCGCCGCGCGTGCTCGCGTTCGAGGACACCGGCGGCGTGCTCGGCGTGCCGTTCTACGTGATGGAGCGCCGGCGCGGCGTGATCCTGCGCAAGGACCTGCCGCCCGCCCTCGCGGCCGACCTGGGGGCGATCCGCCGGATCTGCGAGCTGCTCGTCGACACGCTCGTCGATCTCCACGCGGTCGACTACCGCGCCGCCGGGCTCGGCGAGTTCGGCAAGCCGGTCGGCTACATCGCGCGCCAGGTCACCGGCTGGACCGAGCGCTACGCCGGCGCGCAGACCGACGACATCCCGGCGATGCCGTACGTCGCCGCCTGGCTCGCCACCCACATGCCCGCCGACGGCGCGCCCGCGCTGATCCACAACGACTTCAAGTTCGACAACGTGATCTTCGACCCGTCGCTGACGCGGATCACCGGCGTGCTCGACTGGGAGATGACGACGATCGGCGATCCGCTGATGGATCTCGGGACGTCGCTGTCGTACTGGGCCGAGGCCGCGGACCCGCCCGCGTACCACGCGCTGCCGTTCGGCCCGACCGCGCGCCCCGGCATGATGACGCGCGCCGAGATCGCCGCGCGCTACCTCGAGCGCTCCGGCCGCGCCGGAGACGTGGCCTCGCTGGTGTTCTACTACGCGTTCGGCCTGCTCAAGACGGCCGTCATCGCGCAGCAGATCTACTATCGGTTCGCCAAGGGGCTCACGACCGACGCGCGGTTCGGCCAGTTCATCTTCGCGGTCCGCCTGCTCGCCGAGCAGGCCCGCACTGCCATCGACCGAGGGAAGATCTGATGCGTTTCAAGCCGGACGAGCTCACGCGGTTACGCCGCGGCATCATGAAGCGCGGGCAGACGTTATCGACCGTGCTCGCCGACCTGCTCGCCGGCAAGCAGCACCCGTCGATGGCGTCGATCCTGGCCGCCAAGCCGGGGCTGCGCCCCGAGGAGGCGGTGCGCAAGATGCTCGACGAGGTGGAGGCGCGCCGGAAGCTGATCGACGCGGACGACGACGCGTACGGCCGGTGCGACGTGTGCGGCGAGGATCTCGGGATCTACGCGCTCGGCGAGCTGCCGTGGGCCGATCGCTGCCACGCGCACGCGTCGGTCTGACGCGACAGCGACACCGGCACCGGCACCGGCACCGGCACCGGCACCGGCACCGGAAGCGGCACCGGCACCGGCACCGGAAGCGACACCGGAAGCGGAAGCGGCACCGGAAGCGGCACCGGCACCGGAAGCGGAAGCGGCACCGGAAGCGGCACCGGCACCGGAAGCGGCACCGGCACCGGAAGCGGTAGCGGTAGCGGCACCGGCAGCGGTAGCGGAAGCGGAAGCGGAAGCGGAAGCGGCAGCGGAAGCGGAAGCGGAAGCGGCAGCGGAAGCGGTGCCGGTCGTGGAATCCGACGCCGAATCCGCACCGGCACCGACAGCTGGCGGCCTACGATTGGGACGTGACCCATGGGCCATGAAGCTCTCGTTCTCGTCGCTCTGACGGCCTGTGCTTCGCCGCATACCTCATTCGATGCCGCCATCGACGATTCCAGCAAGGACTCGAATCTCCAGTCGTCATGCAATCTGACTCTGCAGCTCGGGTGCAACGCAGGAGAGAAATGCACCCTCGTGAACTCCCGTCCAAGCTGCCTCCCGGATGGGACAATTCCACCCAACGGCCCCTGTAGCTCATCGAATGATCAATGCATGGGGGCAACGCTGTGCGTTGATGGCGCCTGTCGATCCTACTGTGGCGGTGGCGTCCATTGTCTCGATGGCCTCTGCCCCGGAGGGGGCGAGCTATGTTCACGGACGTGTGATCCGAACCTTGCTGACTGCCCGTCGGGGGAGGAGTGCTACTTGCCCGCGGAAACCGGCTCCGAGACTCCAGGGTGCCTGCGCCCGGGGAGCTTCCTCGAGGGTGATGGATGCAACTACCCTGATGATTGCGCCTCTGGTCTGACGTGCGCCTTCGAGACCATCCCAACACTCGGGGCTGCGACGTGCAGGCCCCGCTGCCTGGCAAGTGGACCACCCTGTCAGGGTGGCGGCTCATGTCACGAGCGAACCGCCGGTGATGGATATGGAATTTGCATTCCCTAGCAGCTCGTGACGAGCGCTGAACGTGCCTTGGGGACGAGCGATCGCAACTAGTACCTCACCAGTTCTGACTGGTTCAACCTCTCCTCGA
The DNA here is from genome assembly GCA_026387715.1 of Pseudomonadota bacterium. GTDB lineage: Bacteria > Myxococcota_A > Polyangia > Haliangiales > Haliangiaceae > JABFXX01. The sequence goes on along the minus strand of JAPLLF010000511.1, from coordinate 867 downwards.
GCCTCGAGCCTCGCGTCGACCTCGACGTCGACGTTGCCCCCAACCTTGACGCGTTCGACGGCGACGTTGAGCTTGCTCCCATCGTTGAGGTTGGACGTTGCCCCTGCCGTGCCGTCGGTCGACGACAACGAAGGGAGCAACCTCAACGTCGCCGTTCAAGGCGACAACGAGGGAGTCGACGACGACGTCGAGGTCAAACGCATCAACGACGGCAATCGGTCAGAATATCTGAGGCCTGATACTACCGCGGGCAGACGTAGCGATCGACGTGGATCGTGTACGTCGCCTCGGGGCAGGCCACCGTGTAGCGATCGAGGATCGAGTTGCAGCGCCCGCCTCGCGCCATCCACGAATCGCGGTGCTCGTTCGCGGCCTCCTCGGTCGCGAACGGATGGCGGCCGTCCTTGCACGTCGCGCGCGTCATCCACGCGACCTCGCCCTCGACGCCGCACACCTCGAGCGGCTCGGTGACGCTGGTGGTGACGTCGCCGAACCGGCGCGCGTCGGCGCCGCGCCGCGCGGCCCACGTCGCGGCGTCGACGAAGATCGGCGAGGTCCCCTCGTCGCCGCAGCTGCGCGGCGCGCTCGGCGTCGCCCGGCTCTGCTCGCGCGCCATGCACGCCGACGCGTCGTCGCAGGCGAGCGCCCAGCACCCCACCATGCGCGCGAGCTGCGCGTGGGTGGGCGTCTCCGGCGCGAACCACTTCTCGACGCTGGGGATGCAGGTGTCGGGATCGGCGAGCTCTCCGGGAAACCGCGACGCCCACGCGCAGCCCTCGTCGCGCAGCAGGGCCAGCCGGGCGCAGGCGTCGTCCGGCGTGATCGAGGCGGGTGGTGGCGGCGGTGGCGGTGGCGCGTCGACGACGG
>JAPLLF010000131.1 GCA_026387715.1 Pseudomonadota bacterium | reverse complement strand
AGCCGATGCCGAGCTCGACGAGGTGGGGGCCGTCGAGCTGCTCGTTCGTCGTCGCCGCGGCGTGCGCCAGCATCGGGCGCAGCCCACCCGCCTGCGGGCGCTGGCCGCCGAGGAAGTCGACCTCGGCCCCGATCGCCTCGGTCAGCTTCGCGTCGTCGAGCGCGCGCGCCGACCACATCGTCGTCGTCGGCAGCAGCCGATCGGACAGCTTGCCCTGGTACGCCGGCAACCCGGGCCCGTAGAGCTCGTCGTACAGCATCGTCGCGAGCGGCAGCGTGTTGTGACACGGCAGGCACTCCTGCGACCACGCGCCGCGCGAGCTCATCGCCGGGCGCTCCTTCACCATCACCGAGTAGCCCTTGTAGCGCCACGACCGGGTCGCGAACACGTAGGTCGCGGGCAGCACGCGCTCCGGCGATCCGGGGCGATCGAGATCCACGCCGACGAAGTCCTCGCGGTAGCGACCGCCGACGATCTTGGTGATCGCGAACCGCGTCGTGCCGGTCGGCGTCGCGTGCGTCATCACGCGCTGGCCCGCCTCGGTCGTCATCGTCGCGGTGTCGGGGCCGACCGACAGCGACGCGCCGTCGAACGGCGCGCGGACGGTCGCGGTCTTGGCGTCGCGGGTCATGTTGCGCATCGGCGACGCGGCCCACGCCGCGTAGACGTCGTGGTGACAGTCCTCGCACGCCGGCGAGCCCGCGTAGTCGGCGCGCAGGATGTTGGAGGTGACCTCGCGCGCGTGCGCGTCGCGCGCGGGCGTCTTGACCGTCGAGCTCGACGAGCACGCCACGAGCGCCGCGACCACCAGCGCGCGCCTCACGCTCGACCTACCGGGCGGCGGTCTGCGGACGCGCGAGCATCGCGAGCAGGTACGTCTCGATCGCGTGCTGCTGCGCGCCATCGAGCTTCGCGCGCCCGGACATCTCGGCGAGACTCGTCGGCCATTCGTGGGCCGCATGATCACCCGGCAACGGGGGCTTGTGGCAACCACCGCACTTCTGGATCAGCAGCGTCCGCCCCTGCGCGAGCTGCGCCAGCGGCACGTTCGCGCGCAACGCGTCCGCGGGCGTCGCGACCGGGGGCTTGCCGGCACACGCCACGACGAGGAGAAGGACCACCACGAACCGCATCTGCGAACTGAAATCTAATTTCAATTTCGGTTCGAGTCAACGGGATTTGCGAACACCACGTCAGCGACGGGGTGGCGGCTCGATCGCCCGAGGTTCGTCCATCCACCGATCGTGTATGCTGAGATCGTGACCGCACTCAAGGCTCACGTCGTGAACGGCCGGATCGTCGTCGACGAACCTGTCGATCTGCCCGATGGTGCCGAGGTGAGCGTCTACCTGTTCGACGCGACCGCCGATGCCATGAGCGCGCACGAGCGCGCCGCGCTCGAGCGTGCCCTCACACGGAGCCTCGCGCAGGCCGATGAGGGTGAGCTCATCGACGCCGACGAGGTTCTGGGCGAACTCCAGCGATCGTGAGGGTTCGGTTCACCCCCGAAGCCCACCTCGCCGTTCGGGCGAAGCGGACCTGGTGGGAGCAGCATCGCGAGAAGGCCCCACGGCTCTTCATTGAAGAGCTGGCTGAACTCGTGGCGAAGCTTCGCGATGGCGCCGACGAGGAACGTCAGCAATATGCTGCGCGCGGTGGGCGTGTCATCTGGCGCATCTTGATGCCGAAGACGCGGCACCACGTCTACTACCGCCTGAACTCCGCCGCTGGAGACGTCGAGATCGAGATCCTCCTCGTGTGGAACGCCGTCGCGGGCGCAGCGCCAGACGTCGATTAGGGCGCTCACCATCGCAGTCAGATCTCGAGTGCTAGGCTCGGGCATGCGCGAACGACACGACGCGAGAAATCGGCGCGCGTCTGGTCGCAGCGCGGTGGCGGGCGGGCTCACGCACGAGCGCGCACAAGCGAGGGGGCCCGGCGCTTGTGTCTAGCAGTCGCGCCACACCACAGCTCCGAGCGCCCCTGGGCCTCGTGTACGCGCCCGCCGTATCATCGCCAAGCGCCGGACCCACTGCCCACCTCTCGCGCAGCGCGCGAGGCCCGGGTTCTACACCGAGGCTCTGCCACACAGGCTTCTAGAAGTTTGGTGTTGAACACCCACCCGCGGGAACGCGCGAGCGCGCGGTGTGGCGGCGGCGATTGTGGACGCCTCCGAGGGCTGCGCGGCAGTCATGAAGTCGACGAAGGCACCGTGGGGCGAGCCGCCTGGTCACC
>JAPLLF010000570.1 GCA_026387715.1 Pseudomonadota bacterium | reverse complement strand
GCTTGAGGAGCTCGATGGCCGCGCGGCCGTCCTCGGCGCTCGTGAACACGAACGAGACGTTGTCGTTGAAGTCGCGCCGCGAGCTGCCGCGCAGGCCGTCCTTGATCAGCGCGGCGACGTGGCGGTTGTCCTCGACGACGAGCATGCGGAACAGGCGCGAGACGGTGCGCGGATCGTGCGTGCGGATCCGCTCGACGATCGTCGCGAGCTGGTCGCGGCCCGGCCCGGCCTCGAACTGGATGCCGGCGCCGGCGCCTCCCTCCTCGTCACCCTCGGTGCGATGCCAGCGCACCACGCCGACGATCGAGATCGGCTCGAGCAGCCCCGGGAAGCTCAACCCGAGCTGGACGCGCGTCCCGATCGGGAGCTCGCGACTCGTCGCCACGAACGTGCCGCCGGTCGACAGGTTCTCGGTGAAGTAGCCGATCAGATCGTCGGCGCCCTCGTACTCGACGAAGAGCATGACCGGGGCACGGTCGTCATGCCGTTTGTCGTCGTTCCCCACCCGGCCCGCATGTTCCGACAATTGGGCCACGTTGACAACCTCGTGGGATCACTCGGCCTGGTCGGCGTCGCTTCCTCCGCGACCATGCAGGGCGATTGCTGTACCGGCCGGTACGCTCACGGTGAAGGTCGTACCCTGTCCGACCACGCTCTTGACGTCGAGGTCGCCGCCGTGATCCTTCACGATCTGCTTGGTGAGCGCGAGGCCGAGGCCGCTGCCACCCTCCTTGGTCGAGAAGAACGAGTCGAACAGCCGGGGGAGGACGTCCGGGGCGATGCCGATGCCGTCGTCCTCGACGTCGATCGCGACGCGCTCGCCGCTCCGCCGGGTCCGCAGCGTGACGTGCCCACCGCCCTTGGCCACGACCGCCTCGGATGCGTTCCGGACCAGGTTGATGAGGCACTGCCGGAGCTGCGAGGCGTCGACGAGGGCGATCGGGTCGTCGTCGCCGAGCGCGACGACGAGCTCGACCTTGCGCTGGGCCAGGTCCTGGCGGACGAACGCGGCGAGGGCGTTGACCATCGGGTTGACGGCCTCGGGCGCGATCTTCGGCTTCGGCAGGCGCGCGAACGACAGGTACTCCTCGGTGATCGCGGTGAGGCGATCGACCTCGTGGGTGATCGCGCGACACAGCCCGCGCGCCTCCACCTCGTTGGCCGACCCGACGAGCTCCTCCTCGAGGAGCTCGGTGTTGAGGCCGATCGACGACAGCGGGTTGCGCACCTCGTGGGTGATCATCGCGGCCATCTTGCCGACGGCCGCCAGGCGCTCGGAGCGGACCAGCTCGCGCTCGCGCTCCTCGACCGCGAGCCCCATCGAGTTGAACTCGCGGGCGAGCTCGGCGACCTCGGTCGGGCCGTCCTCCGGAATCCGGCTCGCATAGTCACCGGCGGCGACCTGGCGCGCCGCGGCGCGCAGCCGGCGGAGCGGGCGGAGGGCGATCACGACCCAGATGGTGGTGAGCAGCCCGAGGGTGACGGCGACGAGCCCGAGGACGACGGTCGCGTTGCGGACCTGGTGGCCGGCCGCGGTGAGCTTGGGGGCGATGTTCTCGACGCGATTCTGCGTCCGCTCGTTGAGCAACCTGGTCTTCACCGAGCTCTGGTGCTCGCGCCGGCGGAGCTGCTGGAGCGCCCCGAGCGAGGCCCGGTGCTTCTCGTCGAGGAAGGCCGCGGCGCCGAGCGGCATGGCGGCGATGAGCTGCTCGTAGTACGCCCCGTTCTCGCCGGCGGCGGTCCGCAGATCGCCGAGGTCGTGGCGCGCGACCTTGGTCTGCGACGGGTCGATCTCGACGGCGTCGAGCGCCTCGAGGATGCTCTCGGCCTTGCCGATCGCCAGGTCGCGATCGCGGCGCTTGCGGATCAGATCCTGACGCGGGTTCGTCTCGGTGGGGAACCGCTCGAGCAGGGACTCGAGGTCCTCCTGCTTGCGGTCGAGGTCGTTCGCGGCGAACGCGAGGGGGACCAGGCCGGTGCCGATCAGCACCATGCCACCCTCGAGGTTCGTCATGTTGGCGACGACGGTGCCGATGATCACGCCGAACGCGATCGTGAGCGCGGCGAATCCGAGGAGGATGCGCGCTGACAGGGTCCGCACGGCCACACGGTAGCCCGGGGGAGCCCAGGGGCGCCAGGAACGTGGTCGAAGGCGGCTCGCGCACAAGATCCGCGGCGAACGTCGTGTATACTTTTCGACGAGATGACTCGTTTGCTTTCCAAGACTTGTCTCGTCATCTTCGCGTTCATCGCGCTAGGTTTCGGGACGGCTATCGCGAAGCCCAAGATCGCGGTGCTTGGACTCGAAGTCCAGGACCCCTCGGCCACGACGGTCGGCAAGGATCTGACCGATGCCCTCCGCAATCAGGCGCGGAGCGGGACCGGCAAGTACGAGCTGATCGGCCCCGACAAGGAGCTGGTCGACGAGAAGCTGATGAACAGCTGCGACAACGAGCTGCCGGCCTGCATGTCGCCGATCGGCACGTCGATCGGGGCGTCGCGGTTGCTCTACGGCCGCATCCGGCTCGTCCAGAACAACTTCATCGTCGATCTCGTCCTGCTCAACGTGAACGACAAGGCGAAGGAGAAGACGCTCGCCAACCAGCGCCTCGCGACCTCCGACGCGACCGACTCCGTGAAGCTTGGCACGTTCGCCAGGAACCTCTACAAGGCGATGACGAACGAGAGCAGCACCGGCACGCTCATCGTCGAGGTCACCAACAAGGACGCCGACCGCGGCGCGGTGAAGATCGACGGCGACGAGAAGGGCTTCCTCAACTCGGGCCGGCTCCCGATCCAGAACGTGCTCGACGGCAAGCACACCCTGACGGTCGACGTCGGCGGGTTCCAGCCGTTCACCAAGGAGGTCACGGTCGTCGCGAACGAGCGCATCACCGTATCGGTCACGCTGACGCCCGAGAGCACGACGGGCGGCGGGTCGATCGAGAAGTTCGGCACCGAGAGCCAGGGCAGCCACACCAACTACTGGAAGCCGATGTTCGTGACGGGCGCGATCGTCACCGCGATCGGTGGCAGCGTCTGGCTCTACGCCTACCGCGAGGTGCTCGACGGCCAGTCGCGGATCACGCAGTTCGACGGTCGCGATCCCGCCCACCCGGTCGAGGTCGACGAGAGCTACTGCGACAGCGGCAAGAAGCTCTCCGAGGTGTTTCCGGACAAGCCGAACGACGACGTGTTCAACGCGGCCGCGAGCGAGAGCCGGGCCGGGCTCGTCCAGGCGTGCAAGAACCGCCGGTACACCAAGTACGGCATCGCCGCGACCGCGATCGGCGGCGTGATCATGCTCGGGACTTTCTATTCGGCGTGGTTGCGCGACAGCGCCGAGTCGCCGTCGAAGCGGGTCAGCGGTCGCGTGAAGAAGCCGTCGCTGGTCGTGACGCCGGTGCTCACGCCGACCGGCGGCTTCGCGACGCTACGCATCGACTGGTGAGCAGGCGACGACCCTGATCACGACTGACTTCGACGTCGGCGTGTTCGACCGATCGGCGACGCTCTCGAGCGGCACCAGCGGGTTCGCCTCGGGGAAGTAGGTGGCGCAGTTGCCGCGCGGCAACTCGAACGGCACCACGATGAAGCGCCTGACGATGCGCTCGGTGGTGATCGCGTCGCCATGCGCCCGCTCGGTCCACTCGCTGATCAGGTCGACGAGCTGCCGCTCCACGAGGTGACGCTCGACCATGTCGCGCGCGTTCATGAAGATCACGCGACGCTCGCCGAGCACGCCGCGGTAGCGATCGTCGAGCCCGTAGATCGTCGTGTTGTACTGGTCGTGGCTGCGGATCGTCATCATCCGCAGCCGACCGGGTGGCAGCGTCAGGTCGGGTGGGATGCCAATGGCGAGCTTGGCGCGCCCGCCGATCGTGGCGAAGCTCCGATCGCGGCCGACGTTGGGGAGCTGGAAGCCGTCGGGGGTGCGCACGCGCGTGTTGAAGTCGGCGAAGCCGGGGACGACGGAGGCGATCAGATCGCGGATGCGATCGTAGTCGTCGGCGAGCTCGGCCCAGGGCACCCGCGCGATCGGGGGCGTCGGGAGGATGCCCCGGTCGGGCGGGGCGAGGCGGTCGGCGAGGGCGCGCGCGAGCCCGGCGATGATCGCGGGTTCGCTGCGGAGCTCGGGGCTCGCGGGCGGGAGCACGCCCTGCGAGCGGTGCACCATCGACATCGAGTCCTCGACGGTCACGAACTGCGCGCCGGTCGAGCGGACGTCGCGCTCGGTGCGGCCCAGGCACGGCAGGATCACGCCGCGCGCGCCCGGATGGAGGTGCGTGCGGTTGAGCTTGGTGGCGATGCTGGCGACGAGCGCGCACGACTCGAGGGCGACGCGGGTGCGCTCGGTATCCGGCGACGCTGCGAGGAAGTTGCCGCCGAGCGCGACGAACGCGCGGACCTCGCGCCGCTCCATCGCGGCGATCGTCGCGGCGGTATCGAGGCCGTGGGCGCGGGGCGGCGCGAAGCCGAACGTCTCGCCCAGGCGATCGAGGAACGCCAGCGGCGGCGCGTGATCGATGCCCATCGTGCGATCGCCCTGCACGTTCGAGTGCCCGCGCACCGGGCAGAGTCCGGCGCCCGGACGTCCGATGTTGCCGCGCAGCAACATCACGTTGACGACCTCCTGGATCGTCGCGACCGCGTGCTTGTGCTGCGTGAGGCCCATCGCCCAGCACGCGATCGTCGCGCGGCTGGTGAGGTAGCGCTGCGCGATCCGGCGGATCGTCACCTCGTCGACCCCGGCGCGAGCGACGATCAGCGGCCACGGCGTCGCGTGCACGTGCGCCCGGTAGGCGTCGTAGCCGTCGACGTGGTCGGCGAGGAACGTGGCGTCGACCGCGCCGGCCTCGACCACCGCCTTGCCGATGCCGAGGAAGAACGCCTGGTCGCCGCCGATCGGGATCTGGACGAACTCGGTCGCGAGCGCGGTGCTGTGCCCCAGGACGTCGAGCGGGTGTTGCGGGTGCGAGAACCGCGCGAGCCCGACCTCGCGCAGCGGGTTGATGCTGACGATGGTCGCGCCGCGCCGCGCGGCGTCGCGCAACGTCGACAGCATGCGCGGGTGGTTCGTGCCGGGGTTCTGGCCGATCACGAGGATCAGGTCGGCGTGCGCGAAGTCGTCGAGCGTCACCGTGCCCTTGCCGACGCCGATCTGCTCGCCGAGCGCGACGCCGCTCGACTCGTGGCACATGTTCGAGCAGTCGGGAAAGTTGTTCGTCCCGAACATCCGTCCGACGAGCTGGTAGAGGAACGCGGCCTCGTTGCTCGTGCGTCCGGACGTGTAGAGCGCGGTCTGGTCCGGCCCGGCGGCGTGCAGCTCGTCGGCGATGACGCCGATCGCCGCGTCCCACGTGGAGACCCGGAAGTGCGCGTCGCCCGGGGCGCGCACGAGCGGATGGGTGAGGCCCGCCGCTTCGGGCCACGCACAGCCGGGGCAGTCGAAGCCGTCGGGCTGGTTGATCGCGAGCAGCGCCTTGCCGCCACGCACGAGCCCGGAGTCGCGCGCGAGGTGACGCATCGTCGAGGCGATCGCGGCGAGGCCACCGGCCGCCTTCGGGAGCTCGGTGAGGCGGACGTCGGCGAGCTTCGCGTCGTCGGTCATGGTGGATCGCTAGGAGAACTTCGAGCGCGGCTTGCGGACGCGCTTGACGACGGTGGGCATCTGGATGCCGAGGTCGTTCGGGTCGAGGTGCCCGGCGGCGACCTGATCGCCCTTGCGGGTGGCCGCGATCGTCGGGTACTCGCCGCGCGAGGTCTCGACCAGGCCGGAGCCCTCGAGCGCGCGCAGCAGATCCATCACCCGGCGATCCTGCCAGCCGCGCAGCGAGCCACGTCCGGTGACGTCCTCGTACTTGGGGTCGGTCTCGGCGCCGGTCGCGAGCGCGGCGATGCGCGTGCGCCCGAACCGACCACCGAGGCCGCCGACGAGCAGGAGCAACGCGCGGATCGCGTCGACCTCGGTCTTGCCGAGGCCCGTCGACTGCCCGGACAGCACGGCCTCGCAGGTATCGCAGGCGCCGCACTGGCGCTCGCGGCTCGCCCAGTCGCGGTCGCCGAAGTACTCGAGCACGTACTGGCGGCGGCAGCGCGGGTGGTAGGCGTAGCCGACCATCGTCTTGAGCTTGTTGCGCTCGAGGTCCGCGCGGCGCGACAGGCTCGCGACGTCGAGCGGCGGCATGTTGCTCGCGGCATCGGGGCGCGTCGCGGTCAGCCGATCCTGCTGCCACTGCAGCATGCCGTGGCGCTCGAGGATGCGGATCGCCGAGCCGATCGCGGCGCCGGACGGACCGGACTGCGACGCGCTGCGATAGCCGCCGCCGGGCGTGCTGGCGGCCCCGGTGACGGCGCCGAGGCTGCGCTTGAGGCGATCCTCGAGCTCCTCGTCCGCATCGCCCACGCCGCGGGCGCGCTTGCCGAGCTCGGGGCGATCGCGCAGCAGCTTCCACATCGCGCGGAGCAGCTCCGCCGACGGGAACGACGCCTCGATGAGGAACTCCTGCAGCCGGACGTCGCCGTGGTTGAACAGCAGCACGCAGCGCGTGGGCTTGCCGTCGCGCCCGCCGCGGCCGGCCTCCTGGTAGTACGCCTCGGGGCTGCGCGGGATGTCGGCGTGGACGACGAGCCGGATGTCGCTCTTGTCGACGCCCATGCCGAACGCGTTGGTCGCGACGATGACGTCGAGCTGACCCGACATGAACACGTCCTGCGCGGTCTCGCGCACGGCGTCCTCGAGGCCCGCGTGGTACACGCGCGCGCGCATGCCGGCGCGCTTGAGATCCTGCGCGTGCTTCTCGGCGTTCTTGCGCGTCGCCGCGTAGACCAGCGCGACGCCGCCCTCGCGCGTGCGGACGAGATCGACGAGCCGCTTCGACTTGTCGTCGGGGCCCCCGCACTGGATGACCTCGTAGCGGATGTTGGGGCGATCGAAGCCGTGGACGTGGAGCTGCGGGTGCTCCATGCCGAGCTGCACCGCGATGTCCTTGCGGACCTCGGGGGTCGCGGTGGCGGTGAACGCCGCCATCCGCACGCCGAGATCGCGGATCGCCTCGCCGAGCCGGCGGTAGTCGGGGCGGAAGTCGTGGCCCCACTCCGAGATGCAGTGGGCCTCGTCGATCGCGATCAGCGCGAGCTTGCCGGCGATCGCGTGGAGCGCCTCGACGAAGCGCGGGCTGCGGAACCGCTCGGGGGCGACGTACACGAGCGTGAAGCGCCCCTCGCGGATGCCCTCGAGCATGTCGCGCTGTTCGTCGGCGCTCGCCTGGCTTCAGCGGGGACACCACGAGCGTGACGTCGCCGCGCTCGCCGAACGCGATCGCGGGCAGCTGGTAGCACAGCGACTTGCCGGCGCCGGTCGGCATCACCGCGATCACCTGGCGACCGGCGAACACGTCCGCGATGATCTCGGCCTGGCCCGCGCGCAGGGTCTCGTGCCCGAAGCGCGCGAGCGCGCGTTGCAGCACGCCATGCGCGGCGGAGACCTCCGCGTCCGCGTGCTGTTCGGTCGACGTCGTCACGGGCCGACCCTACCTCATCGGTCCGACAATCACGATCCCCGAAATCAGGGACCTCCACCGACGAGAACGCGCTATTTTTGCTTGCGGGTCGGGCGGGTATCGCGGGCGGCGAGGTCGAGGTTGTAGAAGCTCTTGAGCAGGCCGTAGAGCTCGGGGAGCTCGCCTCGCATCTGCTTGGGCTTCTCGAAGAACACCTCGCTCGCCACGGCGAAGAACTCGGCCTCGTTGGTCGTCGCGTAGTCGCGGAGCAGGTCCTCCTCGCCCGACACGTGGTCGTTGAACGCCTCGGTGCACACGCGCGCCCAGGCGCGGCGCTCCTCGGCGGTCTCGAGCGGCGGCGTCCCGTCGGCGCTGCCGTCGAGGAAGTCGATCTTGTGCGCGATCTCGTGGATCACGAGGTTGTGGCCGTCCCGGGCGTTCTTCGCGCCCTGCAGCACGGAGTCCCACGCGAGCACGACGGGGCCGCCGTGCGAGTGCGCGACGCCGAGCACGGCCTTGCCCCCCTCGTTGACGACCGGCCGGCTGTCGAAGAAGCCGCGCGCCTGGTCGGGGAGCATGACCGCGCTCGGGTACACGAGGATCGACTCGACCTCGTCCATCAGGTCGTGATCGCGCCCGAGGATGAGCAGGCAGGCCGAGCCGGCGATCGTCACGCGCATCTCGTCGTCGAGCTCGACGCCGCCGCAGCCTTCCCAGTGCTTCTCGTCGATGAACACCTGGGTGAGGTCGCGGAGCTTCTGCTGCTCGGCTTCCTCGAGCAGCGTGTACGCCGTGACGTTGTCCTCGAGGATGTCGATCCACGCGTCCGGGAACGGGGTCTCGAGCAGCTTTTCACGACGCCGGTCCGTCAACCAACCGAAGATCATCCCGCGATGGTAGCCGGTATCAGTACGGCGCGAAGTGCTGGCGGCTGGTCCGCTGCGCGTCGAACGTCGCGATCTCGGCGGCGGTGAACCCGGCGGCCGTGCCGCGGGCCGCGTGCGTCCGGATCCAGCCGACGATCATCACGCGCGCGCGGTCGCCGGCCTGGCCGCGGGCGTCGTCACCGCCGTTGCCCTCGTCGCATTCGTCCCACATCGCGAAGACGGCGGCGCGGCGCTCGGCGGGATCGTGGATCGAGGCGAGCCAGGCGAGGTTGTCGCGCGCGATCACGCTGCTCCGGGCGAGCTGGCTGGTCGCCTGCTGCGCCCCGAGCTCCGCGCGCTGCGCGAACGTGGCGTCGAGCAGCTTGGCCTTGCGCGCCTGGTACGGGTCGCCGGCGCCGAACTTGCGCATCGCCCACGCGGTGACGTCGAAGCTGCCCCCGAGGATCGGGATCGCCGGCCCTCCCGAGGGGTGACCGGGGCCCTCGGCCTTGCCGCTGGGCCGCCCATCGCCGCCGGCGCCCGCGTCCCAGCCGCCCTCGACGGCTTGCTCGTGTGGCGCCATCTCCTGGACCGCGCGGTACCTGGTCTGCGCGTACGGATCCTCGTACCAGTCGGCGATCGCGGCGCCGATGGCCTTCCGCGACGGCCGCGGCAGCGCGAAGTGGATCTCGAAGTCGCCCCGGTCGTGGAACGTCACGGTGCCATCGGCGTGGATCTCCGCGGGGACCTGGA
>JAPLLF010001040.1 GCA_026387715.1 Pseudomonadota bacterium | reverse complement strand
CGCATGTGGATCGACGGCTACGGCCGCGTCGTCGACGCCCTGCTGTTCGATCCGGACCGCTTCACCGGCCGCAAGATCAACGGCGGCAACGCGCTCGAGGGCTGCGGCGGCATGACCTACAAGACCGGCGCGAGCGGCCACCTCGACGAGGTGGCGTGCATGCAGTGGGGCAGCAACGACGCGATGCGCGACCTCGAGCGCACCGTGACGTCGCGCTACGTCCGCGACCCGATGGGCTTCATCGTCGAGCAGCGCCGGCTCGGCCTCGACGGCAAGCCGATCTCGAAGAACGACGGCGTCCCGCACACGGTGGTCGAGCGCGACGCCCAGGGCCGCATCGTCGTCGAGCGCTACCGCGACGAGGCCGACGCGCCGATGGCGGCGAAGTCCGGCTGCTACGGCGAGCGCACCGAGCGCGACGCGACCGGCACGACGACGACGGTGACCTGCCTCGCCGCCGACGACCGGCCGATGAATCGCCACCGCGGCACCGCGTTCGATCGCGCCGAGCACGACCGCGCCGGCTGCACGACCCGGCTCGTGCACGACAAGGCCGACGGCTCGCCCGGCGCCGACGTCGACCGCGTGCACGCCGAGCGCTACGTCGTCGACGGTCACTGCGCCAACCTCAAGCGCGACTGCTTCGACACCGACGATCGCGGCACGGCGTGCGGCCAGGGCGAGCCCGCCCGCTACGTCAGCGTGTACGACGTGTTCGGCCAGGTCACCACCGCCAAGCACTACGACAGCCACGGCAACGCGAGCCAGGACGCGGTCTACGCCGCGTTCGAGCTGCGCAAGACCTGGGACGGCGTCGGCAACAACCTGTCGCAGTCGTGCTTCGACGTCGCCGGCAAGCGCGCGCTGTGCGGCGCGACGGGCTTCGCGGGCGACGTCAGCACCTACGACGACGCCGGCCGCCGGACCGAGGTCCGGTTCATCGACACCGACGGCAAGCCGGGCAAGAACCTCGGCGCGACCGCGCGCAAGATCCGCTACGACAACTACGATCACGTGTTCGAGACCCGCCAGGTCGACGAGCGCGGCGAGCCGTTCGTGCTGCTCGGCCAGAACATCCGGCGCGACCTCTACGACGCGCTCCACCGCCACTTCGCGATCCTGCTGCTCGACGTCGCCGGCAAGCCCGCGCGCTACGCGGGGTGCTACCAGGGCATCGCCTGCCCGACCGCGCCGTGGCACGCGATGCGCATCCTGCGGCGCGCCGACGGCACGCCCGAGTTCAACGTGTACTTCGACGCCACCGGGCACGAGACCCAGCGGTTCGATTGCAGCACGGCGCGCTGCTTCGACGACAGCGCGATCTCGATCTCGCTCGCGACCTCGGTCATCGAGCGCGACGACGTCGGCAACGCGACGACCGGGACGGTCGTCAAGATCACGCCCGAGACGCCCGGCACGATCGCGTACACGACCGGCTCCGAGCTGACGTTCACGCCGACCCAGCCGTTCGAGCACGACACCAAGTACACGGTCGAGCTCGTCAAGCTCGAGACCCGCGACGGCGTGATCGAGCCGGCCGCCGGCGAGCACTGGTCGCACGAGTTCACGACCCCGCCGTTCAAGTTCCTCGGCTGGGCGCCGACCGACCTGCAGGTCGACAAGCACCAGGTCACGATGCAGCTCGAGTTCTCCGGGCCCGTGCTGCCGAACGTCGCGCTCGCGCAGCTCGCGATCGCGATCAACGGCGCGACGCTGACGACCGGCACGTCCCTGCAGCCGAGCCGCCAGATGAACGCGGTGGTGGTGCGGATCGTCGATCCGCGGATCGTCATCGGCGCCAAGCTGTCGGTCGCGGTCCCGGCGGGCTTGCCGTCGTACAACCGCACGGCCAAGGCCCCGGCGACGACCGCGTCGTACACGCTGTCCACCGACAAGGCGGTCGCGATCAAGACGGTCGCGGTGGTCGAGGGCGCGAACGGCTTCTACCTCGAGGTCGTGTGCGACGACGGCGCCGCCCCCGACGGCGAGCGCTCGTACTACGACGACGAGAGCTACTACGGCCTGTCGCAGCGCTGCCTGCTCACCGACGACGCGATCGCCAAGATCCACTTCACCCCGGCCGTGAAGAAGACCTACGTGACGCCGGGGCGCGCGGGCTTCCGCATCTTCGGCGACTTCAAGCGCGGCGCGTACTCGCTCAAGATCGACTCGGGCGCGAAGTCCGTCGACGGCGGCGTCGTGCTCGCGCAGTACGCGCGCTCGTTCACCGTCGCCGCGCGCAAGCCGCAGCTGTCGTTCGCGGCGAGCGGCCGCTACCTGCCGCGCTCGGCGTGGGGGAACCTCGGCATCAAGCACCTCAACATGGACGGCGTGAACCTGGTGATCCGCCAGGTGCCGCCGGAGAACCTCGTGTTCTGGCTCGGCAACCAGGGCAGCGACTCCGCCGACGAGCGCACGAGCAACGTGATCCTGCGCAAGACGATCCCGCTGCGCGGCAGCCCCGACGACCCCGCGGTGTCGTGGCTCGACGTCGGCTCGCTGCTGCCCGCCACCACGCGCGGCGTGCTCGAGCTCAAGGTCGTCGGCGTCGGCGGCCAGGCGACGTCGCGGCTGCTGCTCACGGACCTGTCGCTGGTCGCCAAGAAGACCAGCACGCCCGGCAAGCCGTGGGACCAGCAGGTCCAGGTGTGGGCGCTCGGCATGGAGGACGCCCAGCTGCAGGACGGCGTCGAGGTCACGATGGTCAGGAAGAGCGGCAAGGTCGTCGGCCGCTGCTCGACGAGCGGCGCCGACGGCTGCAAGATCGCCGCGGCGATCACCGGCGATCCCGACGAGGCCGAGCCGTTCGCGCTGATCGCGCGCCGCGGCGACGACCTCACGTACATCCGCTACCAGGACCTGCGCGCGGACCTCGCCGACTCGAGCACCGCGGGCGTGCCGTACGCGTCGGCCAACCCGTACCGCGCGGCGATGTTCTCCGATCGCGGCGTGTACCGCCCGGGCGACACCGCGCACGTCACCGCGATCGTGCGCGACGCCAAGGATCGCGCGCCCGACGGCGAGCTGCCGGTCGACGTGCTCGTGCTCGACCCGCGCGCCAAGACGGTGCGCAAGCAGACGATGAAGACCAACGCCGCGGGCGTGATCGTCGTCGACCAGGCGTTCCCCGCGTTCGCCGACACCGGCCACTGGCGCGTCCAGCTCGAGGTCGCCGACAAGGTGATCGCCGCGTACGACGTGCAGGTCGAGGAGTTCGTCCCCGAGCGCATGGCGGTGACCGTCGCCGCCAAGCGCGCCAGCGCGCTGATGACCGACAAGGTCGAGCTGGACGTCGGCGCGGTCTACCTGTTCGGTGGCAACGCGATGGACTCGGGCGTCGAGCTGACCTGCAAGGTGGAGCCGACGCGGTTCGCGCCGACCGAGAACGCGGATCTGATCTACGGCGTGGAGCCCAAGGGCAAGGAGGTCAACCTCGGCACCGAGAAGGGCCAGCTCGACCTCAAGGGCCAGCTCGCGATCGCGTGCCCCGCGATCGACGACACCACCGCGTTCACCGGCACGCTGGCGCTGACCGCGACGACGGCGGTGCTCGAGGCCGGCAGCGGCCGCGCGTCGGTCAAGACCGCCGAGGTCACGCTGCACCCCGAGAAGTTCTACATCGGCGTGCGCACCAAGGCCGCCAAGGCGACGACCGCGACGGCGTTCACCGTCGAGGGCATGATCGTCGACTGGGAGGGCAAGCCGGCGCCCAACGCGGTCAAGGAGCTCGACGTCGCGCTCGCGCACCTCGAGTACGACTACGGCTACGGCTACGACGAGTACAGCGGCGAGTCGAGCTACGACCGCAACATGCGGCACGTGCCCGAGGGCAAGCTCAAGGTCGCGGTCGTCGGCGGCAAGTTCGCGTTCGACGTCACCCCGGGCGAGGCCGGCGCGGCGTTCGTCGTCGAGCTCGGTGCCGGCAAGGCGCGCACCGAGCTGACGCTCGAGGGCGACTACTCGTACGGCTACTACGGCTACGACTCGGGGTCGGTCGACACCACGCCGCGGCCGGCGAAGCCGACCAAGCTCGCGATCACGGTGGGTGACAAGAGTGCCAAGGGCGCGACCGATCTCGAGGTCGGCAAGCCCGTCACGCTCAAGGTGCGGTCGCCGTACAAGGGCCGCGCGCTGTGGACCGTCGAGACCGATCACGTCGTCAAGGCCGAGTGGGTCGACATCGCCGCCGGCGAGGCGACGTGGTCGTTCACGCTCGATCGCTACGCGCCCAACGTCTACGTCTCGGCGTTCGTCGTCAAGGATCCGCACCTCGAGAGCAAGGACGCGTTCATGCCGGACCGCGCGTTCGGCGTGGTGTCGGCGCGGGTCAAGCCCGTCGAGTTCACCCAGGCGCTGACCCTCGACGCCCCCAGGGAGGTGCGGTCGAACGCGCCGCTGGCGGTCACGCTGACGACGGACAAGCCGACCGGCCCGACGTTCGCGGTCGTCGCGGTGGTCGACGAGGGCATCCTGTCGCTGACCAACTTCCAGACCCCGGATCCGCTCGCGCAGCTGTTCGCCAAGCGCGCGCTCGGCGTCGAGACCTACGAGACGATCGGCTGGACGATGCTGCACCAGCCGGCCGGCGCGTCGTCCAAGACCGGCGGCGGCGACGACGCCAGCGAGGAAGGCGAAGGCGGCGCGCTGGGCGCGGGCCGCGTCCAGCCGGTCAAGCCGGTCGCGCTGTGGTCGGGCATCGTCAAGGTCGGTGACGACGGCAAGGTCACCGTCCCGTTCCAGCTGCCGACCTACCGCGGCGCCGTGCGCGTCATGGCGATCACCGTCGGCCCGACCCGGATCGGCCGCGCCGAGGCCAAGGTCATCGTCAAGGATCCGCTCGTGATCCAGACGACGTTCCCGCGCTTCGTCACCCAGAACGACGAGCTCCAGATCCCGGTGTTCCTCACGAACATGTCGGGCGGACCGCTCGAGATCGAGCTGACGATGACCAGCGAGGCGCTGGCGATCCCGGGCCTGGCGCCTTCGAAGACCAGGGCGTCGCCGCTCACGTTCGCCGGCAAGAACACGACGACGCTCCAGCTCGACGACGGCCGCAACGAGACGGTCGTGATCCAGGCCAGGGCGAACCTGCCGGTCGGCGGCGCGAAGATCACGGTCGTGGCCAAGGCCAAGGGCAAGGTCACGTTCGAGGTCAAGGACGAGCTCGAGGTGCCGTTCTTGCCGGCCGGGCCCAAGGAGCGCGTGATCCAGAAGATCAAGGTCACGGCGGGTACGCTCGACCTCGCCGCGCAGAGCGCGCTCAAGAACTGGGCGCCGACCAGCGAGAAGACGACGTTCTGGCTGACCTCGAACCCGTACGGCGAGTCGTTCGACCACCTGGGCTATCTCGTGCACTACCCGTACGGCTGCATCGAGCAGACGACGTCGTCGGCGCGCCCGCTGCTGTACGTGGCGAGCGTCGTCGAGCAGGTCGACCCGGCGCTCGCCGAGCTCAAGATCGAGGACATGGTGCTCGCGGGCATCAACCGCATCTTCTCGATGGAGACGCCGTCGGGGGGCTTCGGCTACTGGCCGGGCGCGACCGAGCCGCTCGAGTGGGCGACCGCGTACGCGACGCACTTCCTGCTCGACGCCAAGAAGGCGGGCTACGCGGTCGGCGACGATCGGCTCGCGGGCGTGATGACGTGGATCGAGCACCGCGCCGCGGCCTACGAGCGCGGCCAGAAGATCCAGCGGCAGCCGTGGAACCACTACGACGAGCAGTCCGAGGCGTACCTCCACTACGTGCTCGCGCTCGGCGGCAAGG
>JAPLLF010000492.1 GCA_026387715.1 Pseudomonadota bacterium | reverse complement strand
ACGAACAGGCCCTTGCTCACAAGCAGGAGAGCGCGCGACGACCCGTCGTCGAGCCGACTGCGCATGATCACGAGGCGGATGCGCACGCTGCACAGTTTCTCGGTGCAGTTTCGATCGGGAACGTCGCGGCGCACGATCCACCCGCACACGAATCTCCGACGACGATCGCGGCATCGACGACGCCTGCGACGGCGGCGAAGACATCGACCGCTACCCCATCGTCCGTTGTCGGGTCGGCGATCGATCACGACGCCGCGATGGTGGCCGCGACGTCTGCGATGCCTGCGATGCCTGCGATGCCTGCAGTGCCGCTGGCGCCGAGTCTTGCGACCGGGACGATGCCGAGCATCGCGATCTCGGCGCATGAAACTGCGCACGGCACGCCGGCGAATGGGGTGCCGATCAGCGCCGCCGCGGTGGGGGCCGCGGTGGGGGCCGCGGTGGGGGTCGCGACGACGAATTCGACGACGACGAATGCGAACGCAGCCGGCTCGACCAGTGGTGATGCGGCCGCGGGTGGTGCCGTCGCCGTGAGCGAGACGACGACGAACGCGAGCGCGAGCGTGGCCGGCGCCGCCGGAACGAGTGGTGCCGCGGCGGCACCCGCGGGTGGTGCCGCGAGCGAGTCGAAGAACGCGCGTGCAAACGGAACGAGTGCCGCCGCCGCACCGGCGAGTGACGCCGCGAGCGCCTCGGCGACGAACGCGAATGCGAACGCCGCCGGCACCGCGACGCATGGTGTTGCGGCACCCGGCGGTGCAGCCACGAGCGAATCGGCGAACGCGAGTGCAAACGGAACGAGTGGTGCGGCCGCCGCCGCTCCGACGAGTGGCGCTGCCGCATCGACGACGAACGCGAACGCGAAAGCGAGCGCCGCCGGCACCGCGACTGGGGCCGCCGCCCCGGCGGGTGGCGGGGCCCCGAGCGAATCTGCGAACGCGAGTGCAAACGAAACGAGCTGTGCGGCCGCTTCGCCTGTGAGCGCTGCCGCGGCGAGCGCCTCGACGATGAACGCGAGTGCAGCCGCGGGCATGAGCGGTGCTGCTGCTGCTGCACCGGTGAGCGACGCATCCACGCCGGCTCACGAGGACAAGACCGCGGACAAGGCCGCCGCCAAGCATCCCGTTGCCGAGCCCGCCGCGAAGCAGGACAGCGCGATCGCCGCTGCGATCGGCGCCATGCCGGCGCCCGACGCCGTCGATCTCGTCGCACCCGCGAGCCACGATCCGTTCAAGCGCCTCGCGCGCGTCGCGATCGATGCCGCCGAGAAGCAGCTCGTCGGCAAGCAGCCCGCGAACAGCAACGTCGATCCCACGAAGGCCCCGCTGGCCGGCAAGCAGCTCGCGAAAGCCGACGACGCCAAGCACGAAGACGCCGCGGCCGACCACAAGGTCGACTCCGACAAGCCCGTCGACGACGCGGCCGATCACGCCACCACCGCGAAAGCCGGCGAAGAAACACTCCACGCTGCCACCGCCGACGCCAAGCACGAGGTCGCCGAGCACGGCAAGGCCGCGATCACGAAGGGCCTCCACAAGGACGACGGCACGCACACGCTCGACGCGCATCTCGCGCAGCACGAGCATCCGACGAAGAAGCCCGGGCTCGTCGACGGTCACGGCACCGGCCTCGAGCTCGAGCCGACGCACAAGCACGGCCTGACCGTCGACGGTCACGGCACCGGCCTCGAGCTCGACGGTGGCCATGGCAAGGCGAAGCCGGCCGACGGCCACCTCGTTGACGGTCACGGCACCGGCCTCGACCTTGGCCCGACGAAGGCCGATCCGGCCAATCACCACGACGCCGATCACGGCGGCGGCGCTGCGCACGATGGTGACGAGCACATCGTCGACAGCGATGGGCAGACCCACACGTACAACCCGGCGAGCGGCAAGGCGCCAGCGCCGAAAGAGAATCCGGCCGCGCACGCGGGTGGCTTCGCGAAGCCGAAACCGCACGCCGAGTTGCCGCCGCCGCCGCAGACGGCGAATCAGACGCTCCTCAACTCGTTCATCGAGAAGGCGCGCGCCGATCGCGATGCCGCCAAGGGCCAGGTCCAGCACGCGCAGCTCGCGAAGAGCGCGCAGGTGTCGATCAACGCGAATCAGATCGCGGCGCAGGTCAAAGCCAAGAACGACACGAAGCTCGCGACGATCCGCAAGCAAGCCGACGCCGACAAGGCGAAGGCTGCGGCGGAAGCTGCCGCGAAGCAACAGGCCGAAGGACCAGTCACGATCGAGTCGCTCAAGGCGAAGCTCGAAGCGAACACCACCGAGGACAAATCCAAGCTCAAGACCGAGCACGACGCGAAGGTCTCCGAGCTCAAGACGCGGATCGAGTCGCAGAAGGCCGTGCTCCTCGAGCAGACCAACGCGCAGATCGAGAACTACAAGAAGCAGCAGGCCGCGAAGAAAGCCGACGCCGAGAAGTCGTGGAAGGACCAGCAGGTCAAGCTCGAGCAGACGCGCGACAAGCTGCTCACCGAGATCCGCAAGAACACCGACGCGGACCGCGTGAAGCTCGAGCGCGAGATGCAGAAGGACGGCAAGCTGTGGCTCGCCGCCAACGCGAAGATGGAAGGCATCGAGCGCGACTGGAAGGCGAACAAGCAGTCCGCGCACGACAACGGGTACAACAAGGCCACGGCGCTCGAGGCCAAGGCGAACGGTGACGCCGCCGCCGAGCGTCGCGCCGGACACGCGGCCGCCGCCACGGCCGCCGCCGGGTACAACGCCAAGCTCGCCGCCGAAGACGCCGATGTCGCGAGCCTGAAGGCGCAGCAGAGCGCCGCCGCGAACGCCGCGCAGGTGCCGCACGAGCAGCGTGCGCGCGATCTCGAGACGAAGGCCAAGCTCGACGGCAAGGCGATGCGGACCGCCACCGACACGCAGGCCGCGAAGATCGAGGACGACGGCAAGAAGGCCAAGGAAGCCGTCAACACGGCGACCGCAGGCCAGGTCAAAGCGATCGAGGGCAAGATCCAGGACCTCGGCAAGATCGCCGACGGCAAGATCAAGAAGGCCGAAGAGGATCTCAAGGCGAAGCTCGCCGAGGGCGAGAAGCAGCTCGCGACCGTCGTCGCGGATACCGACACGAAGATCGCGAAGCTCAAGGCGGACGGCGACGCGAAGATCGCGAAGGTCGAGACCGAAGCGACGACGAAGCTGCAGAAGGATTACGACGCGGCGCTGGCGGCGATCGACAAGCGCGTCGAGGCCGCGCGCAAGCAGCTCGCGACGGGCAGCGAGAAGAACATCAAGCAGCTCGCGGCGATGGTCGATCAGACCTGCAAGGCGATCGACAAGACGGTCTCGGATACCGAGAAGAAGTTCGAGCACACCGTGCTCGACGCGGACAAGCAGGCGCAGGCGTTCGTCCTCGCGCAGCTCCACCAGATCAAGGCGGAGGCCGACAAGGCGCTCCACGCGATCGACAAGAACTACGAGGACGCGCTCAAGAAGGTCGACGACGCGGTCGCCGCGACGCACAAGCAGCTCGAGGACACGGCCAAGGGCAAGATGCTCGAGATCGAGGTCCACGTCGGCACCATGCTCAACGAGTGTGGCGACGGGACGCGCCTCGGAGCGGCGAAGAGCCAGCTCGAGTACTACATCAAGAACAAGCTCCCGATCCCCACCGGCTACGGTGAGGCCCCGCCGCCGAGCGAGAAGGCGAAGGAGTACGACGACGCGAAGGCTGCGAAGCCGGGCGACAAGACGGCGAAGCCGGCCGGTCCCGAGGAGAAGAAGGAAGAGCCCGGCGCGGAGGCGGCGAAGCTCAAGGCCGAGGACGACAAGCGCGCGTCGCTTCTCAAGGAAGACAACCTGACGCCCGAGGGCATCAACGCGAAGGTCGAAGAGGCCGTCAAGAAGGGCCAGAAGCAGACGGGCGCCGGGGCCGACGACGAAGCGAAGCACTCGCTCAAGGTCAGCTACGCCGCCGCGACCGACTCGCTCACCAAGACGTTCGATACGAAGTCGAACGAGCTCGAGAAGCTCAAGGCCGGCGACACCGAGATGCTCAAGCAGGTCCACGACCAGCAGCATCACGAGGAGGAAGGCGAGAAGGCGGCGACGCGCGTCGCGTCCGCGATGGATCAGAAGGGCTTCTTCGGCGGCAAGTCGCCCGACAAGAAAGCCATCATGCAGGCCCTCGAAGGCAAGACGCCCGAGGAGATCGAGGCGATGCGCGAGGCCCTCAAGGCCAAGGGCATCAAGCTCGACGAGTTCATCGACAAGGAGATGTCGGGCGATCAGCAGAAGGAAGCCCGCATCCGCATGAAGGGCGATCCGATCGCGGGCGACATCGCCGCGCTGACGTCCGCCGGCGGTCATCACATGACCGGCAACGAGAAGCTGCTCGTCGGCATGACGGGCACCGCGGGCATCATCTTCTTCGCCGCGAACGGCGATCAGAACGTGGGCGTCGACAAGGCGCGCATGCAGGAGATCATCGCGAAGTATCAGGGGCCGGAGCACGAGGCCGACCTCTTGAAGCTGAAGGAAGCGTACGAGAAGCAGACCGGCCGTCCGTTCGGCGAGCTGCTGCACGAGACCGGTCAGGACGCCGCCGCAAAGAAGCTCGGCGTCGAGGTCAAGCCGGAGACGCGCTCGAAGGAAGACGTCCAGAAGGGCGCGCAGGCGGACGCCGAGAAGATCTATCTCGACGCGCAGAAGGATCCCGCGAAGGCCGGCAAGATCAGTCCGGAGAAGTGCGTCAAGGCCGTCGGCGATCTCGCCGACGCCCTCCAGGGCTTCCACCTCGACTCGACCGCCGGCGAGAACGTGCGCGCGGCGCTCGCGAACTGCTCGCCCGAGGAGATGGCGTACGTCAAGGCGCTCTACAAGCAGAAGACCGGTCGCGATCTCGATCACGACATGGAGAAGCGCCTGTCGGGCCCCGCCCTCGCCGAGTCGAAGGCGGTCCTGCGCAACGACAAGGAGACCGCCGCCGTCAACAAGATCCTCGGCGCCGAGGACTCGTCGTGGACGCCGTGGACCGTCGACGACAAGAAGATGAACGACACGCTCAAGGAGCTCAAGGATCCGGCCGAGCGCCGGGCCGTGCTCGAGGCGTACGAGAAGCGCACCGGGCGCAAGCTCCAGGACGTCATCGCCGAGAAGATGACGGGCAACGATCGCGATCTCGCCACGGCGCTCGCCGACGGCGATCAGATCAAGGCGCGCATGGTCGAGCTCGACGAGGCGACCAACGGCGGCTGGATGAATGGCATGCACAAGGCCATTCACGACCGCACCAAGCAGGCCACCGGCGCGGACATCGACACCGAGAGCTTCACGCGCCCGCTCGCGAGCGCGCTCATCTCGCCTGTCTCGGATCCGAATCAAACGGTCACGCTGCCCGGTGGCTACGTCATGGAAGGCGGCTCGATCCACAAGGTCGACTCCGACAAGATCTTCGAGCTCCTCGAGGCGACGCCGAACCCGGCCGATCGCCAGAAGCTCAAGGATCTGTACTTCCAGAAGACCGGCCGCACGCTCGACGACGACATGGGCACGAAGCTCGTCGGCCCGATGGGTGGGCAGTCGAAGCTCGACGCGTACAAGGCGCTCGACGACGGCCGCATGGACGACTACGCCGCGGCGAAGATGGACGACGCCGTCGACGGGTTGAACGACTCGAAGGCGTTCCACAAGCAGCTCGAAGGCAAGAGCGCGGGCGAGCGCAAGCGCATCGTCGACGCGTACAACCGCCGCCATCCGAATACGCCCGACGCGTTCAACGTGATGATCGACGACCAGTTCGGCGCCGACTCGATGGACAAGAAGAAGGCGCAGCTGCTCGCGACGTCGGCGGACGATCCGCGGACCGGCGCGGTGAAGCTGCCGGACAAGTTCGTCCTCGAGTACGCGCAGGACAGCGTGTGGAACCGCGCCGCGAAGAACATCGACGGTGCGACGGCGATCTTCGAAAAGTATCCGATCCTCTACGCGGTCCCGATCGTCGGCACGTCGGCCGCCGAGCTCAAGGCCGCGTCGTACTTCATGCGCGGCTGGGGTGTCGACAACGACGCGATCAAGGAAGTCCTCAAGGGCAAGTCGAAGGACGACATCGACAAGCTCAAGGCGCAGTACCCGGAGCTCGAGAAGGACCTGATGTACGCGATGTCGGGTCGCGACGCCTTCGAGGTCAAGCTGATGCTCGACAAGGGCGAGCCGAAGACCGACAAGGAGCGCATCGAGCGCAAGATGGCGCTCTACGAGTTCGATCGCACGGACCAGGGTTCGTGGCTCGGCACGTCGGCGCTGTCGAACGGCATCACCGACGCCATCTCGCCCTCCGGCAAGTTGATGGACGACGAGTACGCCCGCATGAAGGCGCAGCTCGAGGTGATCAAGAAGGGCGGCGGGCTCGATCCGGCGGCGCAGCGCCAGCTCGACATCGCCCTCGGCAACATGGACAGCTCGTCCAAGCACTTCCTCGAGGCACGCGAGGAAGTCACCGGCGCGATCGCGACGGCGGTCGGCGCGGTCGTCGGTGCGGTCGTCACGGTGCTCACCGGCGGTGTGGCCGGCGCGATCCTCGCGGCACTCGCCACCGGGGCGGCGACGATGGCGACGAAGGTCGTCATGCTCGGCCAGGCGTACGGGCGCAACGAGATGGGGGTCGATCTCGCGATGACGGCGGTGCAGATGGCGACCGCGGGCATGGGTGGCGGCATCAGCAAGCTGTCCGAGAGCTTCATGGTGCAGGTGCTCAACGGCGCGATCGGCGCGGCCGCATCGAACTTCGCGCAGACGGCGATCACGTCGAAGGACGCGCACGATCTGCTCGGCCTGCTCGCGCAGGCGTCGAAGTCGGGGCTCGTCGGCTTGTTGTCGGGCGGCGCGAACGCCGCGGCGACCGCGGGTCTCGCGAACGCGATGGGCAAGCTCAGCGAGAAGGCGTTCGGACCGAACGCGCCGCTCGCCGGCATCATGATGAAGGGCTTCGTGTCCGGTGCGGGCGGATCGATCGCCGGCACGTTCGCCGAGGCGATGGTCGACGGCGACACGCTCGCCGGCAACTGGGACGTGGTGTTCGCGAAGCTCGCGCGCGGCGCGGCGGAAGCGGGCATGCAGAACGGCTTGAGCGAAGTCGCATCGGCGCACCACGAGCGCACGAGCGCGGTGCACGAGCGTGCGAAGGTGGCCGTCGAGGAAGTCCAGAAGAAGAACGGCGGCAATCGCAACCTCCAGGAAGAGCACGCGGCATTCGCGAAGGCGATGAGCGAGGGCTACACCGCGGTGATCGCGGATCAGGAAGCGGCGGCGAAGGCGGCGAAGGCGAAGCAAGAAGCGCCGACGCCCGACGAGGCGCTCGCGAAGGCGGAGCAGCCGCATGTCGCGCCGAAGGAAGAGCTGCCGGCCAAGGCCGAGGAGCCGCACCCGGGCGCGAAGGACGAGAAGCTCCCGAACGGCAAGACCGCCGAAGAGGTCAAGGCGCACATGGACGAGGTCGCGAAGGGCGCGCCTCTCGAGGAGAAGGGCCCCGTCACGCACGAGGAGCCCAAGGGCAAGAAGATCGCGGGCGACGAAACCGATTTCGGTGCCGTCATCGAGCACGATCCGGGCACCAAGCCCAAGAAGGAAGGCTGGGAGCCGCCGAAGAGCGACGAGCATCTGTCGCCGGAGGAGCGCGAGCACAAGGCCGCGGTCGACGAGCGCAAGAAGGCGATCCTCGATCGCGAACCGAAGCTCGATCCGATCGAGGCCGAGCGCCGCGCACGTAACGACGTGCTCCACGGGATCGACGACGCGAAGTCCGGTCCGGTGAAGGACGCGACGCGCAACATGAGCGAAGCGATCAAGGCCGGCAACGGCGAGGCCGCGGTCGCCGCGCTCGAGCACATCACGGATCTGTCGGCGAGCCGCGAGCTCGTGATGGAGCTCCGCAAGCAGAACGGTGGTGCCCCGCTCGAGACGATCCTCGCGAACCTGCCACCCGAGCAGGCGGCGGCGGTCAAGAAGCACCTCGACGGCCTGCGCGCCGATCCGGCGCTCGTCGAGCACAGCCAGAAGATGCTGTCGGCGCAGGAAGAGGCGCAGCGGAACTACGACGAGGTCGCGAACAAGCACTCGTCGCTGTCGGAAGCCGATGTCGCGGCACGCTCGGCCGCCGAGCACGAGCTCGTCAACGCGCGGCAGAAAGCGATCGACGCGATCTGCGACGCGTACGGCGTCGACGACAGCCAGGTCGCGCAGCGCAAGCCGACGGATCGGATGGGCTATGGCCTCGAGCGCGGCTCGATGGGCGCGACCGAGAAGCGCGGTAGCTCCGTCGCCGAGGCGATGCCGGATGGACACATCCAGGCGAAGAACGACGGCCACGGCGCGGGTCACGCGCTGTTCGTCGACGAGAACGGCCAGCCGCGCTCGCCCGGCTTCATCGCGGCGGCGCTCAGCCACGAGGTGCAGCACATCGAGCAGCTGCGCGGCGGACGCTACACGAACGATTCGGTGGCGCCGGGTCAACACGACGTCGGCACGGCGATCAACGAGGCCGAGGCCTACAAGCACATGATCGACAAGGCCGAGAAGTTCGGCCTCACGCCCAAGGAAGTGGCGTGGGCGCAGGAGCGCTACAACGGCGAACTCGCGAAGCTGCAGGCGAGCGATCCGGCCGCGGCCGAACGCGTGAAGAACGGCGATTTCTCGACGCCGGGTCACAGCGTCGTCGACGCGCCGAAGGCGGAGTGGACGAACTACGGCGGAGAGAAGGGTCCGGGAGCCGGCGACGGCAAGATGATCGAAGCGCCGCAGCCGAAGCGTGCGGGTCACGTGGAGGAGGCGCCGGACTCGGGGCTCCCGCGGTTCGCGGACGAAGCCGCGCCGTCGTCGAAGCATCCGGAACCCGAGACGAAGGTGCGCGTCGGTGAGGATCCGGTCGCGCTCCGCACACGTGAAGAGGTGCTCGCACGCATCGACAGCTCGCTCGAGGCTGCGCAGGCGGAGTTCCACGCCGCGAAGACGCCCGCGGAGCGGGCCGCTGCCGAGCTCAAGATCGTCGAGCTAAAGCAGCACAAGGAGATGATCGAGGCCAGCCCGGCTGCAAAGCCCGGACACGGTGGTCACGAAGAACACCTCGTCGTCGAGCCGGTTGCGAAGGTCGCGAGCGCGATCGCCGACGAGATCACCGTCCGCAAGCAGATCTCGTCCGAGCAGGCCACCGAGTTGGTCAAGAATCCTTCGGACGCGGCTGCGGTGCTCACTGCCCTCGAGCAGTTCGTGAGGTCCGGCAAGATCAGCCACGAGGCGTTCGGCGAAGCCGCGGCGGTGATCCTCGGCAAGGCACTCGAGCACGGCCTCAAGGCAGCTGGTCACGAGCATCTAGCCGAACTGATCAGCAAGGCTTCCGACGCGCTCAAGCTCGGCATGTCCGACCACAACCCGGCGGCGATGGATGCCATGGGTCGCATTTTCAAGGGACTCGCGACGGGCAATCTCGAGCGCGTCGCCGAGGGGCTGCAGAACCTCGGCTTGAAGCTGTCGCCCGAGCAGCGCATGCAGCTCGAGTACGCGAAGGTCAAGGCGGCCGATGCCGAGAGCGCGAAGCTCATCGACGAGCACGCCAACAAGCAGAAGAACCCGCTGGCACTCGAAGGTGACGGCAAGATCGATCTCGGCGGATTGCACGTTCCCGAGGAGAGCGGCGTCATCGAGCTTCGCAAGAACACCCCGATGGAGGCCGCGGCCGCGCTCGAGCTGCAGAAGGCGATGCACGAGATGGTGCTCGCCAAGGAAGCGAACGATCCGCGCGCGATCCAGGAAGCTCAGAACCGGATCGATGCCGCGCAACACGCGGTCGAACGCGCGGAGCTCGTCGTCGCGCCGCCGCTCGACCGTCACGTGACAGCAACCGAGAAGGCACAGCAGACGCAAGAGCAGGTGCTCAACGCGAAGCACGCCGAGGTCGCCGAGCTCAAGCTCCAGCTCAAGGACGAGGTGGATCCCGTGAAGCGGGATGCGCTCGAGCAGAAGATCAAGAAGGCCGAAGAGGCCGCCGTGAAGACCGCGGAGACGATCGCCAATCGCGACAAGCAGCGCGACGTGTTCCTCGAGGCGCACGCGATCCGCACTGCGGAGATCGAGCAGGCACAGGTCTTTCTCGATAGCGCCCGCGCCGAGGGGGATGCGAACGCGATCAAGCACTGGGAAGCCCACCTCAAGCAGCTCGAGTCGTCGCCGATCATGCCGGTGCCGGCGGGTCACGAGCACATCGGTGGGGTCGCGAAGGCCGCGCTCGACAAGGCGGCGACGCCCGAGGCTCGCGAGCAGCTCGAGGCGAACCTCAAGCACGCCTACGACAACATCCGCGGCCGCACGCCAGCGGACATCGCGCACGATCCGGTCGCGTTGCAGCATCTGATCGAGGCGCACCTCGCGATGCACGACGAGACCATGCGCGAAGGCAACGACATGCGGAAGGTGATGACGCGCGACGCGATGGAGAAGATGTTGCGCGGCGTCGACTTCAGCCAGGACGCGACCGACACGCAGTCGTTCAGCGGCTTCGTCGGTGATTCGCGCAACACGGCGGGGCTGACGCCGCACGAGATCGTCGAGCTCCTCGGGCTCGACTATCACGACACCGACTACGTCAAGAGCGGCAAGGGCGGCAAGAAGGAAGGCATCTCGTCGCTCGCCGTGATCGACACGCCGATCACGGCGGAGAACCTGCCCGAGATGAAGAAGGGCGCGAAGATCCCGATGGATCCGGCGCTGATCAAGGCGATCGAAGCCGCGGCGAAGGCGAACCCGCCGAACGAGGCGGCGAAGCGGATGATCGCCGAGGGGCTCCTCAAGGAGAAGGCGCTCAACTGGCACGATCCGGAGAACCCGTACGCGGGGGTCGGCATGTCGACCTCCGGTTCGCGCATGACCGGTGACGAGCCGACCGCGGCGCGCGAGAAGCTCAAGATCAACCAGGAGAAGGAAGTCGTTCGCGCCGACGCGATCAAGGTCAACGACGGCACGAA
This sequence comes from Pseudomonadota bacterium, assembly GCA_026387715.1. GTDB lineage: Bacteria > Myxococcota_A > Polyangia > Haliangiales > Haliangiaceae > JABFXX01. The sequence goes on along the minus strand of JAPLLF010000492.1, from coordinate 12,701 downwards.
GCTCAAGGTCATCCGCCCGGATGGCAGCGAGCTCGTCGTCGCGACGTTCAAGGTCACCGATCCGGTCACCGGGAAGGGCTCGTTCGTCCTCGAGCCCGAGCTGCCGAAGATCCTGCGCGACCGCTACGAGCACATGCAGGAGATCGAGACGCGCTTCAAGGCCGGCGACATCACCGACGCGCAGCGCAAGGACATGCTCAAGGATCTCACCGCGAGCAATCCGAAGCACCACGGTCCCGTCGACGAGCATCAGGTCGGCGAGCTGACGAAGCCGACGGTCGAGGAGAAAGAGCAAAGCGATATCGCGAAAGCGCAGCGCAAGGTCGACGCGAAGGCGTTGAAGGCCGCTTCGAGCGGCGACCCGGTCGCCGCGGCGAAGGCGCAGAAGGAGCTCGCCATCGCACAGGCACACCTCGACTCGGTGAAGGAGGTCGTCAAGATCAAGGAAGAGGGTCGTCAGGCCAAGCAGGAGCGCGAGACGGCGCGCAAGGCCGAGATCAGCCTCGCGAGGCTCGAGCTCGAGGCCGCGAAGGCCAATAACGATCCGCACGCGGTCGCGCGTGCCGAGGCACGCATGAAGGCGGCCGAGACCGCGATGTCGCAGCCGACGCACGCCGAAGCGAGGGCGCGCCTCGTCGAGGACCGCAAGTTGCGGACGGTCGACGCGTTCTGCACCGTCGAGCTGCCCAAGGACTACGCGGCTGCACGCGCGATCCTGATGGATCCGAAGAACTGGACGCCGGAGCGGCAACAGTTCCACGAGGAAGTGTTGCAACGCGCGCTCAAGGACGCGCGTGCGATGGCCAACGAGATCAAGACGTCGCGTGGCGAGGATAGCGATGGCGAACCGGCCTTGTTCGCGATGCGCGGCAACACCGCAGCCGGCAAGTCACGCTCGATCTCCGGCGGTGCGGGCCCGAGCGAGCTCGCCGAAGGCGTGAAGCACACCGACAAGGGCGGCCGCTCGTCCGACAACGGCGAGGAGCTCCGTCACCGCGCCATCAACCCGGACAACTTCAAGAAGGAGATCTACGAGCACGATCCGCACCTCGGCGTGACGTCGAACCAGGCACACGAGGAGTCGTCGATCATGTCCGAGTGGTTGCACCAGCGCCTGCTGGCCGAGCAGCACGCGGATGGCACGCCGGTGGACATGGTCGTCGACAAGCGCCTCGCGTGGATGGACGAGGTTCAGAAGCTCATCCAGGAGTCGAAGGACACGGGGCGACGCATGCACATGATCGACGTCGATGCGGAGCTCTCGACATCGTTCGCAGGGGTCCTCGATCGCGATGGCGTGAGCAATCCGATCCCGCCGGCGAACAACATCGCCGACGGATTCTCGAGCGTTCGCGGAAATCGCGCGGAGACGATCAAGCTCGTCGCCGCCGAACCTACGGCCGCGTACCAGTTGTTCGGCACCACCTCCAACGGCAGCAAGGTGCTCGTCGCCGAGATCAAGCCACTCGCGAACGGCGAGAAGATGCCGGCCAATCCGCTGGAGCGGCTGATCGTCCACGACGAGGACCGCTTCAACGCCATCACGCCGAAGGACAAGGCGGCCCGCGATGCCACGACGAAGCACGCGGCGGATCTCCAGAAGCAGCCGATCACGCCGGAGTTGATCGACGAGATGACGAAGGACCTCAAGGGTGACTACAAGGCGCGCATGCAGGAGGTGCTGCACCGGTTCGAAGGCCGCACGTGGGGTGAGGCGATCGACTACTGGTCGCAGCACGCCGCCGAGGAATCAAAGAAGTGATAGGAAGGAACGCACGATGAGCTTCGCTACGGACTTCTTCGCGGACTACGAGAAGCAGCGTGCCGACGATCTCGCCAACGCCGAACGCGACGCGGCGGCGAGCGGCAAGGAGCTGTTCGACCTCGCGCGCCTCGAGGCGATCTTGAATCGCGGCCCGCAGGCGGCACGCGAGAAGGACCACCAGATGAACTACTACCTGCTCCATGCGAAGTTCCGCACGCTCGCGGAGTACGCGACGTGGCTGATCGACAGCGAGCCATTCGAGGACGCGAGGTGAAGCGCGCGCGCACGGTCGAGGAGATGCGGTTCGCCGCCTCGCTCGTGCCCTGCCCGACGTGTGGAACGCGCCAGCTCGGATCGATCGCGCCGAGTGGCAGCGGTCACGCGTGGAAGCTGCGCGGGCCCTGCCCTGCGTGTGGCACGCAACGCGCGTTCGAGTTCGTCACCATCGGCGACCCGACGCGCACGCGGATCGGGCCGCACGATCTCGGGCCGTTGCGATCCGAGCTTGTCGCTCCCGAACAGTTCCTCGCGGTGCTCGACGAGGCGCTCGGCCGCGTCCCGCCGACCCCGGCCAACCTCGATCCCGAGCTGCGTGCCGTCGCGGCGGAGCAGCTCCGCATCGCGATGACGTGCTTGCTCGAGCTGCTCAAGCTGCTGCCGCTCACCGGCGACAAGATTCCGGACACGACCGATCCGCGGCTCACGCGCGCGTGGATCTCGAACGAGCACAAGCGGCTGCGCGTGCTCGGCGCGAAGTACACGCCGGCGCCCACGGTATCCGCCGAGGCGCTCGCGGCCCACGCGGCGTACGCGCAGCGCGGCGCGAAGGGTGCCGGGCAGATCAGGCTGACCGGTGCGTCGCTGGCTCATCAGATCTACGGCAAGGTCGATCTCAGCTTCATCGAGATCGAGCGCAGCAACCTCGCGTACGTCGATCTCGCCGAGGCACGGCTCGAACTGGCGGCGCTCGACGACGACACGCTCGACTTCGCGTCGCTGCGTAACGCGATCCTCGTGACCGCGCGGATCCGTGGTGGCTCGTGGCGATCGATCAACGCCACGAGCGCGAAGCTCGACGGCGTGGAGATCGACGGCACCACGTTCGCGCGCTCCGATCTCGCGGGCAGCCTGTGGTTCGACGCGCGGGTCGCGCGCGCGACCTTCGACGGCGCGCGGTTCGGCAGCGCCGTGTTCGATCGCGCCACGTTCACGTCGTGCAGCTTCGTCGAGGCGAGCTTCGCAAAGCTCACGAACGAGCCCGCGCCGACGAGCGTTGGCACGCAGTTCGTCGATTGCGATCTGACGAACACCGCCTGGACGGGGCGCGACCTGAGCGGCACGACGTTCATCCGCTGCAAGCTCGCGGGAGCAGGCGGTGTACCGAGCGCGATCGCTCGCCTCGTCGTGACGGACTGCGACATCGACCGCGACGCGATGATCGCGCAGCTCCAACAGCCACTGAACTGATCGCGCCCTCGCGGCTGAGCTTGTACACCCCGTCGAGCAGGTAGTCGAAGCTGGGTTCGTCCTCGATCACGAAGCCCGACCCGAAGCGGGCTTCGAGCGCGGCTCGCTGCGGCTTGTTGAAGTTGCCGCGCGACGCCGAGAATCTCGAGAGCGGCTTCATGCCGATGATGAGCTTCACGATCTCGTCGGTGATCACGGTGCGAACCCCTACAAATCGTCCGCTGACCGGCCTCGAACTCTCCGACCGGCGCAGCTTGATCCTCAATCGCTCCACACGCTCGTGGTGATCGTTCCTCCGATCGTCGGGGTGATCTTCACCGACGCCTGACCACTTTCCGTGGCGCACAGGGCGCCGTCTCGCGGAACCGCGTACGCCGTGTCGGCTTGGACCGCGATCTGGCCTTTCGAGTCCCAGACCGTCGTCGAGAACTTCGAGATTGTGGATGCCGTCGTTGTGTACAACCGGTAGCAATGGCCGTTCTCGACGCGCATGGAAAATTCGACCGTTGGATCGAGGTCGTTGCTCGTTCCGTGTTGCGGTGCTCCGACCAGATGCATCCCGCTGGGCGGGGCACAGGCCTTGGCGATCGTTTCGCCGACACGTTCGCCTACGCCACACTGTGCGAGGACCGCATCGCGTTTGACGACCAGAATGCGAGAGCTTTCGCTCGCGGGCGTGGGCTCAACGCTCGGCGGGTCTCCGAGCCGTGTCACGTCGGCCACGGGTGGCTTGGCGGCGTCGCCGGGTGGCGGCAAGACGGGCGCTGGAGCCGGCGTCGAGGCCGTTTTGCAGGCGACGAGCACGCATAGATGCACGCCGCGCAATCGAACGTGCATTCGGTAGAACGTACCATCGATTCCCACGGCGAAGGATCGAGCGTCAGCTCGGGCAGGTCGCGCTTGTCCAACGATCGACTTCGACGCACACGGATAGCCGAAGAAGCTGGGCATGCGGTGCTTCTGCTACGCGACGTCGAGATCGACGGGACGCCGCTCCGCGAGAACGACGCGTTCGACAGCACTGCTGGCACGCTACACGTGACCAGCGAACTAGGCGCTCGACTGTTCGTGATCGAAGTACCGGATCCGGCGACCTTCACTCAGCCGCCGAGCAGCTGAACCCGGCGCACCGGGTCCACGGTCACGCCACTACCCGGCCACGGAACAGGAAACGGTCCTTCGCCGCGTGCGAACTGGAGCCACGGCTCCTTCTCCAGAGACACGACCGTGCGAAGCGCTGGCTGGTGGGCGAGCAGCTCGTCCAGCAGCTGAACCCGAACCTCCGCCCAGCGCACGATGACATCGGGGGCTCGCTCACGCAGCGTCGCGATGCGTTCGTGCAGCTCTCGCGTGACCTTCGCGGCCACCGCCTCCGCTTCCCGCGCGGCTTCGTCCTGGCGCGCCACTTCCGCTGCCGACGCGCCTGTACGCCCCCACCGCTCGAACGAATCGGCCTCCGCCAGCACGGCGTTCGCCTTCGCGAGGGTCTGATACAACGACTCGAGCTCTCGCACTCGCTCATCAATCATCGGCCCAACGTAGGGGCAGACTGCGACGTACGCAACGGGGCTCATCTCATTGGCCGGCTGATCGAGTAGCTCCATCGCCTCGTGCGCCACTTCGGGCGCGGGTCGAGCGCGATCAGCGTGTGAAGGATCGGTTCGACGGCTCGACTCCGCTCGAGTACGCCGTCGTCGACCACAAGGTTCGTGTGCCCGTGCGAACGCGAGGCGGTCGTCGTCGACGTTCACGGTGTCCTGGCGCAGCGAACCCCGGTGCTGTAGTTCCGAATAGGCGGGGGATCGTAGTAGCGGGAGCCCGCGCGCAGGGTGCCCGCACCAAAGCCGAAGTCCCCGCCGCGGCACACCTGGTACGACGCAGGTGTGAGGTTCGCGCAGTCGGGGCACGGATTCTGCGGGTACGGGCTCTCGTACCAGTCGAGCGTCCACTCCCTCACGTTGCCGCCGAGGTCCGACTGTCCCCATCGCCCGCCGGCTTGGTTCCGACGACGGTGGGGTCCGTCAACGCGCAGCCGGGCATGCCATCGCCAAGACAGTCGGTGCTGAAGTAGCTCGCGCGCGTGTCGTCGATGCCGAGAAACCCCGGCGGGCTAGACCACGGATACGCCCGCTGCTCGCTGCCACCGGTCGCCGCGTAGTTCCACTCCGCCTCCGTCGGCATGAAGCCGCCGTCCCACGCGCAGAACGCCATCGCCTCATACCAGTCGATACAGTTCATCGGCCGGCTCTCGTTGCCGCCAGGCACGTCCGTCCACGTCTGGTACGTCGCGTTGCATTTCACCGCCGCGACGAGCGCCGCCATGTCGGTCGCGAGGCTTCCGTTCCAGCTCGCGTTCCACCCGCTGGCCGCGATGTTCGGATGCGCACCCGCGCCGACCAGTGGCGCATTCGCTTGCGTGCCCAAGCCCGCCGCCATGAACTGCCGGAACCGTCCGACCGTGACCTCGTACTTGTCCAGCCGGAAGTCGCTCACCGTCGCGCCGTAACTTCCGTCCGGGTACCTCCCGTCGCCCGAGACGTCGTAGCTCCGCGCGTAGGTACCGCCGGGCACCATGGGGCTCTCGCAGCAGCTCCCGGTCTGCGTCGGGCCACATGTGCTTGTCAGCCCTCGGCAGCTCGTCGCCGGAGGCCCGCCGTTGCCATCTCCGGGGCCATCGAGCGCGTCTCCCGATAGTCCCATCACGTCGAAGCCAATCCGACCGCACCCCACGAGCGCCAGCATCACCAACGCGGTCACCTTGCTCACCGCACCATTCTAGACCAGGCGGACGAGCGCTCACAGCTCCGCTGCACGGTCTGGATCACCGCCTCGATCTTGCAGCCGCCCTCGGACGATCGTACGTCACGCCCATCGCGATGCTCGACAAGAACGACCTCGTCAGACGTCCGCGCTACGTCCGTCGGTAGCGATCGATCGGGCGTTCGATTCCCATGCGCTTCCGTTTGTTACCGGCTTGATGGCGGCTACACCCACCAAGCAGAGAGCCTCGACAACCGTGCGAGTGACGTAGCGCTCGCGAAGGGTGGCCCACCGTCGTAGCCGATCGCTTTCGGCAACCCGATGGTCTTGAACAGATGCTCGAGAACGCGGCGCACGTCGTCTCCGGAGATGCGAATGCATCTCGCGACCTCGCTGTTGACCTCTCCCAGTGGAACAAACATTGGCGCCGGCAGCACCGGCAACACCAACGCGCCCCGACGAATCTGCCGCATCAGTCGTGGAGACCACCGGAAGCATCAGCCCGCCTGGAGGCTTCCCGACTTCAACGGAGCGAGGAGCTGCGGAGTCAATGAGTGGCAGCGGTGACGCATCTCGGCGACCCGCTAAAGCGGCCAGTCCTCGTAGAACGACATGCTCCACGTGACTGGCTACTCGCCGATCTGCTCGTAGCGATCCTCGTCGGCGGGGAGGAACTTCACCGTGGGGATCGCGGCCGCCACAACGGTCGTGTAGCGCGCCGCGGTGAACGGCAGCGTGAGCGCGGTGAGCCGAGCCGCGAGCGGCGAGCCGACGAGCTGGGATCCGAACACCGGATCGATATCGTGGAGCGCGAGCTCGACGAGGTTCGGCGCGCTCATCGCGAGCAACGGCGCGAGGTCGTTGCGATCGACGTAGCCGTCGAGCTCGAGCCGGGCGAGCGTCGACGAGGCCAGGCCACCCGGCGACAGGAACCGACCGATCACATGGACGTGCGTCCACGGCGCAGCGCTCCACAACGGTGCCAGGTCGAGATCGCCGCACGCCGGATCGTTCCCGCCGCGACGGTAGGAGCGGATCTTCAGTACGCGCCACGTGGGTCGCGCGTGCCGGACGAGGAGCTCGATCAGCCACTGCCGGTCATCGTGCAAGCTCCCCGCGAGATCGAACGAAAGGCTGGTCGCGAACCGCAGCGAAGGATGCTCGAGGTAGCTCTCGACGAGCTGCGCGTCGTCCTCGTCGACGATCCCGGTGAGCCCGCGAACGAAGCCAGAGAACCAGGACTGCTGGCCGTGGCGCAGCGGCGGCGGGCCGAGCTGCCGTTGCAACATGGTCGCGCGCCCCTTGCTCTCCTCGTCGGTGCCGTTGGCCGCGATGATCAGCTCGCCGCGCGGATCGTCGTGCTCCTGTAGCCAGTCGGCGAGCACGAGGTAGGTGCTCGCTTGCTCGGGGTCAACCTCGATCGCGGCCTCGAGCGCGAGGCGCTGCTCATCGTCCATCGCGCGACTGTAGATCAGCCTGGCCACGTAAGCACGCTCGTCGACCACTTGCTGCGTTAGGCTCGCGCAGATGGGCAAGTTCGCACGTACCGAGGCCGACGAGAAGCGCTTCGCCGCTGGCTATCCGTTCCTGTTCACGCTCGCCGATGGCGAGGCGTCGGAGTCCGCGGCGATCGCGATGAAGATCCGCGACGCGCTCGATCCGATCACGACGACGACCTGGAACCGCGAGGTCGCGACACACTACGTGCTCGGGCTCGCGGGAGGCAAGCCCGGCGCGATCGATGCCCGGCGAGCGGCGACGATCCTCGCGAAGCTGTGTGCCACGACGCAGATCAGCTACGGGTGGCACGGCACGAACGCGGTGCTGATCCTCGAACAGCTGGTCGGCACGCCACCCGTGATCGAAGCCGTCCTGAGGTTCTTCGAGACCACCCCGGTCAAGAGGTGGGACGTCGGCGCCACGGTTAACGAGATCGCGTACGCGCTCGGCTTCCTGCTGCTGCGCACGCCCGCGACCAAGCGCAAGGCGTACGTGAGGCGCATGCAGACGCTGGTCGCCAAGGGCCGGCCCAGCGAGTCGTTCGCGGCGGAGTTCCTCGACTTCGCGTCGGGTGGAACCGCCGCGGTCGAGCCGACGACCTCGCCCTGCTGCGCGAGGTCGTCGCCGGCGAGGCGAAGGATCCGTGGATGCTCGATGCGCGTCACGCCTACCTCGCCGGTGACATGGTGCTCGAGGCGCTCGCGAAGGGGCTGCACCGCGTCCCGAAGTGGCGCAAGGCGCAGCTCTACGCCGAGCTCGCGCCGATCGCTTCGAAGAAGGCGGCCGCGATCGTCGCGGAGCTCGCCGACAAGCACGGTCCGAAGGCCCTGAAGAGGCCGCGCCGATCGAGGGGCTCAGTCGACCGGGATCCAGCTTCGTCACCGTCGTGTCGGAGCAGATCGCGCGAGTCGTAGAGCAGCGGCTCGCCATCCGCGGTGCCGAGATAAACGCCCCGAGCTTCTCGAAGTCCATCGCGCGAGTCCACGTCACCGCAGGCGGGCTGCGTTGTAGCTCGCGGTGAGCGACCAGTACGTGGACATATTGGAACAGCACGACCGCGTACCCGAGATCGTCGTCGGGGGAGGCGAGCGAGGTGACCACGACGTCAGCCGGCAGCTCCGCGAGCCGCACCCACGATCCCGGTGGGTGATCGCGAAACAGCGCCGCGACGGCGAGGGTCGTGAAGCGCACGGCGAGCGCGGCTGCGCGAGGTTCTGCGCGATCAGGGTCTTGCCGAGCCCGCTGCCACCCTTGAGCTGGACGTTCTCGCCGCGGTCGACGAAGTCGAGCGCGACGAGGCGCTCGACGAGGGATCAGGCTGCCATCAGCACATGGACCTCTGGTCTTCGGAGGCTACGCACCGGTCAGGTCACTTCGCCATCGCCACGCACTTGATCCATGCGACCTCGAGCTTGAAGGGCCCGGCCTTCTTGTCGCCCAGCAGAAAGCCGACCGCGTTGACCTCCTTCGGTTTTACCGTTCCGGCGTCTTGAACCACCTGGCCGAACGAAGTTGCCTCGAACTTGTTCAGTGGCACCTTGACCTCGATCCAGCTGTCCTTCTTCGTCTGAACGGCGGCTCGGTAGGAAAAGGCCATCATCCGCTTGTTGACGTACAGGTTCAGCGAGTACTCGCGGCCATCGCCTCGTACCCGAGCGACGAGCGTCTCGCAGTCCTCCAGACCGAGCGCCTTGGCCTTGGTTCGCACCGAGGTGAAGCCGCCGTTGTTCTCGAGCGACAGCGTTCCGAAGAACTCCAGCGTGTTCGCGGTGACCTTGAAGTTGCCTTCGGACACGCCGCCCATCACACCATCGTTGACCGTCTGCCACTCCTTGGCGGCATCGGCACTGGTGAAGTCGAACAGGACGTGCGGCTTGTCGTCGGCCAATGTCGTCGCCACCATGAATAGCAACAACCCGCCCGTTACGGTCGATTTCATTTGGGTCTCCCTCGGAAGCCGCTGCGACGCTCACGGTTACACTCGATCCGCCGCGATCTTCTTCATGACGTGCGGCGACGTGTAGGCCAAGGCTCAGGGCGGACGGCACCACGTGAGCGGGCGCCGTGTCTCTGCCGCCCTCGTGTCGAACCCGAACCGAGGACGCTCGAACCAGAAGTCGTGGTACGCGCCCATCAAAGCGTAGATCAGTGTGCCGCGCGCGCCCGAAACCACTTCACGGTCTCCTCGATGCCACGCTCGTGCGGCGTGCAAGCCGGGTCGAAGGCGCGGTCGTATGCATCGTGGCGAAAGTCATAGTCCATGCGCCACTGGTACTCCATCTCGCGCAGCTCACGCATGATGGGCATGAACCAGGAGAGCATCACCATGATCGCGTGCGGCAACGCTTGCAGCTTGGGGGTCCTGCCGATCGCCTGGAAGATCAGGCCCACCATGGCGCGTTGGGTGAGTGGTGGCGGACACGGCACGTGCCAGGTCTTCCCCATCGCATCGTCGCGTTCGGCGATGCGCACCATCGCGAGCGCGAAGTCATCGACATAGACGAACGTATGGCGGGCGTCAGGATCACCGAAGATGTTGGCGCCCTTGCCGGCGATCGCACGCCCGAACACCTCGTCACCGTAGTTGGTGGTCGGGCCAGCGCGGGGGCCGTAGTCGGGGCCACGCGCCAGCGCTGCCTTCAGCTTCCCCGCGCGCACCGCCGCGAGGAGCTCCTCGTTGAGCTTGGCGCGCAGCTCACCCTTCTTCGAGCACGGTGACAGCGGCGTGTCCTCGGTCATGGGACCAGACACGCGGCCGTACGGATAGACATTCTCCGAGGTCACCAACCGAGACCCCGTGCGCGCGGCCGCTTCCTGCGCGCCGCGCTGCATGTTCGGATAGTGCGCCGGCCAGTCGGTGTATGGCGGCGCCGCACAGAACACGATGCACGTCGCGCCCTTCGCGGCCTCGCTCGCCGCCGCAGCATCGGCGACGTCAGCCCGGGCGACCTCGCAGCCCGCGGGCACCTCGGCCTTCCCGGAGCGGGTCACGATCCGTGCGTGGTGACCTCGGCCGATCGCGGCCGCTGCCACCGAGAAGCCCAGCGCACCGCCGCCGAACACGACAAATTGTTCGCTCACGTTTGATGTCTCCTCTCCTCGCCTCTCGTCGAGCGTACGCGACCGTGCGTGCGCGCGCGCTACCGCAAGACGTCGAAACAACCGACGTGGTCGAACATGCCAACCCTTCGCGGCCGCCGGGTCCGTTCCAACGAGCATCGATCGCGCTCGACCCGATGCTCGACCAGAACGAGCTCGGCCGACTCATCGCTACGTCGGTCGGTAGCGATGAGTCGGGAGTTCGACACGGACTCAACAACTGACACGTCTCGTGCGGCAACTGTCTTGACACTCACCGTCAACGTCAGAGCATCGCCGACGCGACGATCTTGCGATCGGTGCGCTGGGCGAAGGCGACGGCGCCGACGGTCTGCCAGCGGGAGTCGAGCTTGACGGTGGTCGTCTCGGTCTGACCGGCACGTGCGACCCGCTCGAAGCGGCGCACGACGCGATCGGAGACGAGGGTCTCGCCGGCGTTCTCGCCGCGTGGAACCCTGGTCGTCGTCGTCGCCTCCCAGACGGCCACGAACACGTCGGCACCCATGGGAGCCGTCGCGGTGACGTCGACCGCATCGGGGCGCCAGGTCGCGGTCGCTGCGAGGAGCTCGATGCGCGGCGCGGCCGTGATCGCTTTCTTGATCTGGTCGCGCGACGACCCGACCAACCCGACCGATCCGCCGATCACGAGCTCGGGCGTGTAGACGCTCCGGTCGCCGAACGCGTCCGCGTAACCGTGCTGGCGTTCGGTCCACGCGGGCATCGAGAACGGATCGGCCCAACCGAGCCCGTTCCAGTAGTCGACATGAAAGGCGAGCGGGGCGAGCGGCCTGCCGGTGCCATCGCGACCGAGCGAGGCCAACACCTGTTCCGCCGGCGGACACGAGCTGCAACCTTGCGACGTGAACAGCTCGAGGACGAGCGGCCCTTCGGAACCGCCGGTGGAGGTACGAGGCTGTTCCGGCTTCGGATCGCCATCGGCGGCAGCACAGCCGACGATGGCCAAGAAGATCATCGCGCGCATGACGGGTGTACGAACCAGAACGGCGCCGGTTACATCGATGACGCTCGGCACTTGCGAAACGTAAGCGTGATTACGATATCTGCCGGATGACGGTCGAGCTCCAGCTCGGTGAGGCCACCGGGATCCGGAGGGATCCGGAGGGGAATCGGCATGAAGTGCGCCAATTGGATCAGGGTGTGTCTCTGAGACACTGTCGGTCCAGCCACAGCCGCACACTGCAACCACGCGATCAGAAATAGCGTGGGGGAATTCGACGGACCTTCAGCAAGATACACGCGGTCTGGGTAGAAATAACCCCGCGCCCCTCAACTTCCTGAGGTTCTGAAATCTGCGTCACCACCCATGTGGCAACGTGCGTCATGCGACTTGAGTTGGCTGCCGAGACGTAATAGTTTGCGTGCATTACTACTGCTCGACGCGGCTTTTTGATCTACCAACACCGCGTTCTTGAATAGCTTTTGCCGTGAACCCTAGCCTCATCTGTCAAGACATGACCGATCCGATGCGTTCGCACGTGGGCGATGTCGCACACGCGCCCCCAAACCACGGACGAATCATCGTCACCTCTCTGACGCAGGAGAACGCGTGAGCCTTCTACTATGGGCCGCCGTGTTGCTCGGCGGCATCGTCGTGGGGCTTCCGCTGTTCGTGCTCCTGGCGTCGTATCGCCGGGGCAATGGCATTCGGTACAACGATGCCTACCAGCCGAGGATCGCGGTGATCACGCCGATGTTCAACGAGGGCGCGTCGATCCGCCGCACGCTCGCGAGCATCCTGGCGCAGGACTACCCAAAATCCAAGGTCGAGATCATCGTCGTCGATGACTGTTCGACGGACGACAGCTACGAGCACGCGGTCGACGCGTTGCGGGGGATCCCGAACACCCGGGTGCTGCGCAACGTCACCAACCTGGGCAAGCGGCGGTCGATCAACCGGGCGGTGGAAGCAACCACCGCGGAGGTCGTGGTCTCGATCGACTCCGACGTGGTGGTCGAGCCGGCAGCGATCCGGCAGATGATCCGCTGTTTCTCGAGCGACAAGATCGCCGCCGTCGGTGGTCGGGTTGCGATCATGAACAGCCACGAGAACTGGCTGACCCGGATGCAGGAGGCGCTGTACTACTACAGC
>JAPLLF010001216.1:4719-6371 GCA_026387715.1 Pseudomonadota bacterium | reverse complement strand
GCGGCCGCGCAGCTCGCGAGGTGCCCATCGGTGGCGACCTGCGGGTGGACGACCATGTCCTTGAACACGACGCGCACCTTGCCGTCGTACTCCTTGACGAGCTCCTCGAGGGTGACGTTGACCTTGCGGCAGTACGGGCACGCGAAGTCGAACGCGTCGATGATCGTGACGGGCGCGTCGATCGACCCCTCGAACTGGTTCGCCTTGAGGTTGCCGGCGATGTCGATCGCGAAGATCGCGTCGGGCGCGGGCTCCTCGCGCTGCTTCTGCTCTTCCGCCTGCTTCTGCTGCTGGTACGCCATGTCGAGGAAGTTGAGCGCCTCGGCCGACTTGTCGAGCCGCGCCTCGAGGGCGGCGACGCGCTCCTCGAGCGAGCCGTTGTGGGCCTCGGCCGGCGTGCCCGGCGTCTTCTTCTGCTGCGACGGCTGCCCCGCCGGCGCGACCTTGAGGTTGTCGAGCTTGGTGGTGTCGGTATTTTCGCAACCGAAGGCCGCGAGCGAGAGGAGGCCGAAGAGGAGAGAGTGCTTCATATGGATGACGCGCGGAATCTGGCACGGGCATTTCGGGCTGACAAGACAGCAGTGGGTATGGGAGAAGCAAAAGTTCCATGCGCCCCGGTCGATCTCAGCTCGGTTCTGTGACGGTGATCGCCGCGCTCACCGTGGTCGCCGCGTGCGGGAATTCTGCCCCGCCCGTGGACGGTTCTGTGCTCCCCCAGGAGGCCTCGTCGCAGTGCCAGCCGATCGGCGCGACCGGTCAGCTCATGCGCCGCGCGAACAACCCGCGGCTCGTCGCCGGCCAGGCGTTCACCGACGGCACGCTCGACCGGGCGATCTCCGATCCCGACGTGCACCTCGAGGGGGGCGTGTGGCAGGTCTACTTCGCGGCCACGCACGCGACGAGCTTCGCGGACCCCGCGCCCACGCAGGTGATCCGCCGCGCGACCAGCGTCGATCGGATCGCGTGGCAGGTCGACGAGACCCCCGCGCTGGAGGTCGGCGACGTGGGCGCCTGGGACCACGCACGCACCGAGGCGCCGACGGTGGTGATGAACCCCGACGCACCCGCCGCCCAGCGCTACCTCATGCTGTACGCCGGCGCGGCGCGCGCGTTTCCGTTCCCTGGCTACGCGGTCCCCGCCTCGGGGATCGGCGCGGCGTTCTCCGCCGACGGCAAGACGTTCACCCGGCTACCCGCGTCGCAGTCCAGGGATGGGCAGGCCGGGCTCGTGCTGCGCGGCAGCGACGTGTATCCCGGCGTGACCGGCGCGATCGTCGCCGATCCCGACGTCGTCCTCGTCGACGGGATCTACCACCTGTTCTACTCGAGCTTCGCGTGCCTCGGCGCGAGCTGCGAGAACGTCCAGGCGTCCGGCGTGGCCCACTCGACGTCGACCGACGGCATCACGTGGACCACCGTCGAGGCGCCGGTGCGGTCGTTGCTGCGCGCGTCGGCCGATCCGCGCTCCGGTGGCGCGAAGCCGTCGATCGTCCACGACGCGCGTCGCTGCCTGTGGGAGCTGTGGCTCGAGAGCGACCTGCCGACCGACACCGCCGCACAGCCGGTCGCGTTCGCGAACACGGCGGGCGTGTGGCACGCCGACTCGACGGACGCGCTGGCGTGGCACGTCGACTACGCGCGCAACCGCGATC
>JAPLLF010001216.1:0-4658 GCA_026387715.1 Pseudomonadota bacterium | reverse complement strand
GGCCTCCTCAGCGGGGCGGACGTCGGCGGCGACGACACCGGGCGGCTGATGCTCTACGGCGGGCTCGACGACGCGAACGTGCCGGTCGACTTCACGTTGCCGGATCGCGTGGGTGGGACGCGCCCGGGCGTGATGACGTTGAACGTGGCGACGCGCGACCTGCCCTGAGGTCGCAAACGCAAACGTCGACGTAAACGTAAACGTCGTTTTCGTTTGCGTCGACGTTTGCGTTTGCGTCTCAGCCGGGGCGACGCAGGTCCGCGAGATCGACGCGGCGCTGCGCGAGCGACGCCTCGATCGCCGGCACGCCCTGCCGCCAGATCTGGTACTCGGCCTCGCTGACGGGGACCACGCGCACGAGCGTGATCGGCGGCGGCGCGTCGTCGAGGGGCAGCCGGATCCCCCAGTCGCGCGCCTCGGTGATGAACACGTGCGGCAGCCGCTGCGAGAGCTCGCCCGCGTGGAGCGCCGCCACGACGTCGCGGATCATCACGCCGGGCTCGGGGTAGAAGCCGGTCGTTGCCAGGTGGAACGCGAGGTTCGCCAGGATCTGGCCGCACACCTCGCTGTCGATCAGGGTCGCGAGCACCAGCTCGACGCGCGGCTTCGCGCGCACCGTCGGGGCCACCGGCCACTCGGTGTTCGACAACCCGATCGTCACGTACGAGACATGCGCGAACCGTGGCCGGTCGAGCAGGCGCGCGATCTCGATCCCGCGCTGCGCGTCGGCGGCGTGGCGATAGGTCCGCGACGAGAACGTCCCGAACGCGGTCCGGATCAGATCGGCGGCGCGCGTCGACACCTGGAGGAACGCGGCCAGCGAGGGGACGCTTTGGGCCATGTCGAGCCAGGTCGGCTGCAGCAGCAACGCGCGGCGCAGGTAGTTCTGCGCCATCACCTTGTTGCCGATCTCCGCGTGCGCGACCGCCCCGCCCCACAGCGCGGTCGCGCTCGTCGGCCGCAACCCGATCGCCTGATCGAAGGCCCGCGCGGCGTCGTGCGGCTTTCCGCCGCAGAGGAGCGCGTTGCCGAGTCCTTTCCAGGCCAGCGGGTGTGGCGGAAACAGCTGAGTCGCCTTCTCGAACCGCTGCGCGGCATCTGCGAAGAGCTCTCGCCGAAATAACTCGTCGGCTTCCACCACGAGCGCATCGGCGGCTTGCTGACTCATGGCGTTGGATACCGTATCATCCGCGCCCCATGTCCGCAGGAGTAGGCGCTGACGTCGAATCGCTCTGCCACAAGTGCGGTGACGTCTGGCACGTCGTCGTCGCAAAGGTCGGCGAGCAGATCGTCAAGGTTCAATGCAAGCAGTGCGGCGGTCAGCACCGCTACAAGTCGCCGCACGGCCAGCCCAAGGAGAAGAAGCTGCCCGCCGCGGTGCGCCCGGCCAAGGTCGCCGTCGACAAGGCGCCCGTCGAGCGGTTCGCCAAGCCCGCGGTCGCCGCCGATCTCGCCAAGCCCGTGCGCCTGTATCGCGCGAGCGAGATGTTCGAGGTCACCGATCGCATCGATCACGCGACGTTCGGTCAGGGCGTCGTCGAGATCTCCGAGCCGGGCAAGGTGACGGTGTTCTTCGCGACCGGGCGCCGCGTGCTCGTCCAGGCCAAGGCCGTGGCGCAGAGCTCGCTCGAGAAGCCCAGGCCGTTCGACCACAGCAAGCCCGTCCCCGGCGCCAAGCCGATCAGCGAAAACTAGCTCACCGAGATCCCATGACCCTCCCCTCGAAGCCACCCACGAAGACCCGACTCGGCTGGCTCGGGCCGGTGATCGTCGTGTTCGGGCTGGCGATCGGTGGGTTCGGGGTGTGGTTCGTCGTCACGCAGAAGCCCAAGGCGGGCGCGGTGATCGACGAGATCCCGATCGACGCGACCGCCAAGCTGGTGGTCCGCGACGAGGCCGGAGGAGATCGCTCGTTCGTCGAGCTCGTCGTCGATGGCGACATCAAGTGGCAAGCGCTCGTGCCGACATACGCCGGTCGCAAGGGTCGCCCCGCCATCGCGTGGTCGACCCAGGCGGTGCTCGTCCGGGTCGTGCGCAATCAACGCGCCGAGGTGTTCGCGCTGAACATGAAGGACGCGAGCAAGCTGGGCGGCTTCCGGCTGGCGCCGAACCACGACGCCCCGATCGACGATGGCAGCCCGATCACCGTGACCGACCACTTCCGCTCGTACGAGATCATCAGCGGCCCGGACTGGCACCAGCTCGTCGGCATCGACCTGCAGAACGGCAAGGGGCTGTGGCGGGTCGAGCTGGGGCCGACCCCGCTGACCGCCGCGGGGGTCGAGGGCGGTGAGGTCTGGGTGGTTCAGGGCGGCGCCAAGCGCAAGTTCTTGGTGTTCACGGGCGCCGAGAAACCGCAGTTCAATAACAAGTAATCATTACGTTTCTCGTGCGTCGCCCGTCACCGGCGCGCTATACTTTTCGCCATGGCCGTGGAACGCAGCTCTCCGGACACTTCTGGCGCGTTCGCGCTTCCCCGCCTCGAGCTCGTGCCGAGCGACGACCGCGCCACGCCCGCGGCGCCGCCGCGGCTCGAGATGGGGAAGACCCCACCCGCACCGAACATGACGGACAGCGCGCCGACGGCCGATCTTGGCGCGCCCGAGCTCTACCTCAACCGCGAGCTCACCTACCTCAACTTCTGCTGGCGGGTGATGAACGAGGCGGACGACGCCCGCATCCCGCTGCTCGAGCGCGTGAAGTTCCTGTCGATCGTCAGCTCGAACATCGACGAGTTCTTCCAGAAGCGCATCGGCGGCCTCAAGCAGCAGGTCGGCGCGCAGCTGCACTCGACGACGCCCGACGGTCGCACGCCGCTGCAGCAGATCCGCGACTGCCTCGAGCTCATCACGCGCCTCGAGACGCGCAAGATCCAGATCCTCGACAACGTGACCGCCGAGCTCAAGGCGATCGGCGTGTGGATCGCGCCGTACAAGGAGCTCGACGGTCCCCAGCAGGCGTGGGTCCGCGAGCACTACCTGCGGAACATCTTCCCGCTCGTCACCCCCCAGGCGATGGATCCGGCGCACCCGTTTCCGTTCGTCTCGAACCTGTCGCTCAACCTGCTCGTGTCGCTGCGCTACGAGAACGACAGCGAGCCGCTGCTCGCCCGCGTGAAGGTCCCGACCGGCGGTGGCACGTCGCGGTTCGTGCGCGTCGGCGGGTCGCGCACGTTCGTCGATCTCGCGGACGTGATCTCGAACAACCTCGATCTGCTGTTCCCGGGTATGGAGATCGAGCAGTGCTCGATGTTCCGCGTCACGCGCAACGCGATCACCGAGCGCGACGAGGAGGAGGCCGAGGATCTCCTCGAGATGATCGAGGCCGAGCTGCGCGATCGTCGGTTCGCGCCCGTCGTCCGGCTCCAGGTCGATCGCGCGATGCAGCCGATCCTGCGCGGGCGCCTCGCCGCCGAGCTCGGCATCGACGAGGCCGCCGACGTGTTCGAGGCCGAGGGCATGCTCGGGCAACGCGACCTGATGGAGCTCGCGCTGCTCGACCTCCCCGAGCTCCGCGACCCACCGCACGCGCCGGTGCCCCCGGTCGACCTGCTCACCGAGGGGTCGCTGTTCCACGCGATCCGCGACGCCAAGAACCTGCTCGTCCATCACCCGTACGAGTCGTTCCAGCTGTCGACCGAGCGGTTCGTGCGCGAGGCCTCCGACGATCCGAAGGTCCGCGCGATCAAGATCACCCTGTACCGCACGTCGAAGGACAGCGAGGTGATCCGCCAGCTCGTGCGCGCGGCGCGCAACGGCAAGCAGGTCGCCGTGGTGCTCGAGCTCAAGGCGCGGTTCGACGAGGAGGCCAACATCAAGTGGGCCTCGCGCATGGAGCGCGCCGGCATCCACGTCACCTACGGCGTCGTCGGCCTCAAGACGCACACCAAGATCACGCTCGTCGTGCGCAACGACTTCGACGGGCTCCGCCGCTACGCGCACATCTCGACGGGCAACTACCACGCCGGCACCGCGCGGCTCTACACCGACCTCGCGATGTTCACGTGCGACGACGCGATCGGCCGCGACCTCACCGAGCTGTTCAACTACCTGACGACCGGCTACAAGCCGCGCCGCAAGTACCAGAAGCTCCTGGTCGCGCCGAAGCAGCTCAAGAGCGCGCTGCTCGAGAAGATCGAGCGCGAGATCGCGATCCAGGGCTCCGGCGGGCGCGGCCACATCCAGTGGAAGCTCAACGCGCTCGAGGACGTCGACATCGTGCGGGCGCTGAATCGCGCGTCGCAGCGCGGCTTGACCATCGACCTCATCGTGCGCGACACCTGTCGGCTGCGGCCGGGGCTCGAGGGCGTGTCGTCGACGATCAAGGTCGTCAGCGTGATCGGCCGGTTCCTCGAGCACGCGCGCATCTACTACTTCCACAACAACAACCGACCCGAGTACTACCTGGGCTCGGCCTACGCCATGCAGCGCAACCTCGAGAAGCGCGTCGAGGTGCTCGTGCCGATCGAGGAGGCGCGCCTGCAGGGCGAGATCCGCGTCGTCATCGATACGCTGCTGCAGGACCAGCGCGGCGGCTGGGACATGCACGCCGACGGCAGCTACCTGCAGCGCGGCGGCGACGGCAAGCACACGCAGCAGCAGCTCATCGAGCGCACCGACAAGCGCCTGCGCGACGCGACCCGCCTGCGCCGCCGCAAG
>JAPLLF010000110.1 GCA_026387715.1 Pseudomonadota bacterium | reverse complement strand
GATGCCGCCGACCACCTTGCCGTCCGTCAGATCGACGGCGGCGACGAGGTGACAGCTCGGATACGCGATGTACGCGAGGCCGGTCGCGGTCGCCGCGCACGCGTTACCCACGACCGTGGTCATCGGCTCGACGACCATCGCCGCCGGCCTCGCCCGCAGCGGGACGCCGTTCGCGGTGACGTCGAGGCGCTGCACGTCGACCGCGGGATCGGCGTCGAGCGCGGAGCTCACGTCGAGCACCGACAGGTCGCACGACCCGGCGTTCGCCGTGACCTCCTTGCACCCGCTCTTGTCGGTGATGATCGCGATCGGATCCTCGCCGATGCTGATGCCGTTCTTGCCGGGCGTCAGCGGATCGGCGTCGAGCACGGTGACGCCCTCGCCACTGGCGACCGACGACGACGGCTTGGGCTCCCAGCGAGCGATCGCGACGGTGCCTCGGGTCTGCTGGAGGATGAAGCCGTAGTAGGCGACCCCCGGAACGCTCGAGATGTCGATCGTCTCCTGGCCGACGGGGACCGGCTGCGGCTCACCCGTGGCGTGCGGCAGCGAGCGCGTGTCGCACGAGGCGAGCGGCTGGCCGGTGACCTGGATCTCCTGGTCGACGGTGCCCGGGCCACCGCCGGTGATGCGCAGCCCACCCCAGCAGGCGAACGACATGTCGACGGGACGATCGAGGTTGAGCTGGCTGGCCGATGTCTCGGTCGTATCGCCACACGACAGCGTCAACGGGACGAGCAGGAGCAGGAGCAGCGTGGGACGGAACTTCATGGGGCCCTCACCGCGCCGAGGCGCAGCACGACACGATCATGGGTCGGCACGTTTGGGCGTGCATCGATGACGGCGATCGTGTCCTCGAGGAAGTTCGACACGAACAGCTTCTTGCGCGACGGCGCGGCGGTGATGGTGTATGGGCCGCGCCCGACGGTGACGACGTTCTCGACGTGGGGCACGCCGGTCGGATCGACGACGTAGATGTCGCCGTCCTGGAAGCACGTCATGTACGCACGCTCGCCGGCGCCGGCATCGATCAGCGCGAGCGTCGACGCCTGGCGGCAGATGTCGGTGTTGCCGACGAACTTGTTGCGCGGGAAGCCACCCTCGTCGAGCGAGGTGTCGATGACCTGCAGGCTCGGCGGGCGCCGGTTGACCAGGTACATTCGCTCGCCGCTCGGCGAGAACGCCATGCCGCGGGTGTCGGTGGAGCCGCCGGAGTTGTTGCCGACCCCATCGAGGAAGAAGTAGTTGCCCGCGAGCAGGAACGGCGGCGCGTCGTTGACCGGGCGACCGACCGTGAAGGTCTGGATGCGGTCCTCGCTGCGGCTGCCGACGTAGACGATCGAGCCATCAGCGCCGTTGGACCGCCCGGCGACGCCGGTGGCGCCGCGCAGGCCGGTCGACGGGTCGGCAGCGAACACGCCACCGACGATGTCCGTCACCTGCGCGTCGACGCCGGGCCGGGAATCGATCAGCGTGACCGAGCCCGTGGTCAGGTGGGTGACGACCGCGAACTGGCCGTTGCTGTCGGCGTACGCGGCGAACGGCTCCTCGGGCAGCGACGACAGCGCGGCGTTGTTGAGCACGTACGACAGGCGATGCGCGTCGTCGCAGAGCGCGTTACTCTCGGTCGACTTCGAGCACGACAGCGCATCGTTGGCGTAGTCGATCCACGCGATCGACGGATCGCCGCGCGTCGGCACGATCAGCCGGAGCGAGCCGTCGTTCATGTCCTGCACGGCGATGTCCGTCGCGAAGTTCCCGATGCGCACGCCGGCCCCCTGCCGGATGAACATCGCCTCATCGCAGGTCAGCGTCTCGGTGCGATCGGGATCCGGGTTGCAGTCGGTCGGGTACATGCCGAGGTCGACCCAGTTCGCCGTGATCTGATCGACGATGTCGAGGTCGACGACCTGGACCGATCCGGAGTCCCAGCGCAGCTCGGAGTTGGCGTTGGCGACGAACAGCTTGCTGCCATCCGGCGACACCGCGAGTCCGGTCGGAAAGAAGAACTGATCGCTGGGTGGGGTGACTTCGTCGCCAGACGCGGTACAGGCACCGAGCGCGGTGAAACTCATGAATAGTGCTGCGCGCATAGGTAGGCCAGGTTGGGACTGTGAGAGAGGGGATCCGGTTGCCTGCATGGTCGATTTCATCGTTTGTCGTCCCTGGAGAGCACGGCCCGGGCGGCCGCCACGCGGGCAATCGGAATGCGAAACGGCGAACAGGACACGTAGTCGAGCCCCGCCCGGTAACAGAACTCCACGGAGCTCGGCTCGCCGCCGTGCTCGCCGCAGATCCCGACCTTGAGGCCCGGCTTCGTCGCGCGCCCGCCGCGCACCGCGAGCTCGATGAGCGCCCCGACCCCGTCGGGATCGAGCACGACGAACGGGTCGACCGCGAGCACGCCGGCGTCGACGTACGACGGCAGGAACTGCCCGGCATCGTCGCGCGACAGCCCGTAGGTCGTCTGCGTGAGGTCGTTGGTGCCGAACGAGAAGAAGTCGGCGTGCTCGGCGATCCGATCGGCGACCACGCACGCGCGCGGCAGCTCGATCATCGTGCCGATCGTGAACGTGACGTTGGTCCCGGCGAGGATCGGCGTCA
>JAPLLF010000173.1 GCA_026387715.1 Pseudomonadota bacterium | reverse complement strand
CGCGCCGACGTCTACGCGCTCGGCTGCCTGCTGTTCGAGATGGTGACCGGCCGGATCTGCTTCGAGGCGCCGACCATCATGGGCATGCTGTCCAAGCACCTGGTCGACGAGGCCGACGCGCCGTCGACGCGTCGGCCCGATCTGCAGATCCCACCCGCGTTCGATCAGCTCGTGCTCGCCGCGCTCGCGAAGGAGCCGCCCGCGCGACCGGCGACGATGGAGGTGTACGGCGAGCAGATCACGACGATGCTCCAGGCGCTACCGCCCGATCAGCGCCGGGCGATCACGTCCGGCGTGATGGCCGCGCCCGCGGCGACGGGCGGAGCGACCGGCGGGCCGGCGACCGGGTTCGCCCCGCCGACGCCGCCGCCGATGGGCCTCGCGCCGACCGGCTTCGGCGGCGTGGGGCCGACCGCGATCGTCGGGCCACCGTCGGCGATGGTGCCGATCGCGGCGTCCCCGGTCGGCACCCCGCTCCCCGCGTCGGCGCTGGGCTCGGGCGTTCAGCCGCTCGGCGCACCGACGACGATGCCACCCGGCATGCCCCCGTCGATGCCCGGGACGACGACCACGGCCGCGAAGAGCCGCAGCATGCTCTACGTGATCATCGGCGTCGTCGTGCTGCTGATCGTCGTCGGCATCGTGATGACCCGTGGCGACAAGGCCGGCAAGCAGGCGCGCGCTCCGTCCGATCGGATCGACCATGGGCACCGCGCCGATCCCGCCGACGACGACGACGTCGTCGACCCACCCGGTGGCGACGACGACGACGTGGACGAGGCCAAGCTGCGCAAGCAGATGGAGGACCTCGAGCGCCTCGGCGACGAGCTTCGCAAGCACCCGCCGGTCGACGACAACTGATGGCGTCCTCCGAGCTCCCCAACGGCGCCACGATCCGGCTGACCGAGTACGCGCGTGGTGGTGGCTGCGCCGCGAAGCTGCGGCTCGCCGACCTGTCGAAGGTGCTCGATCACCTGCCCGGCCGGACCGGCGCGGCGCGCGCGGACATCGTCGTCGATCACGCGTTCTCCGACGACGCCGCGGTGGTCCACGCGCTGGCCGACCGCTTCCTCGTGATGACGGCCGACATCATCGCGCCGCTGGTCGACGATCCCGCGACGTTCGGCGCGATCGCCGCGACCAACGCGATGTCGGACGTGTGGGCGATGGGCGGCGAGCCGCGGTTCGCGCTCAACCTCGTGTTCTTCTCCGACGACACGCTGCCGCTGGCCGTGCTCGACGACATCCTCGCCGGCAGCGCCGACGCGTGCGCCCGCGCGGGCGTGGCGGTGGTCGGCGGCCACAGCGTCCGCGACCCCGAGATCAAGTTCGGCCTGTCGGTCACCGGCGACGTCGCGCCGGATCGGATCTGGTCCAATCGTACGGCGCGCCCCGGTCAGGCGCTCGTGCTGACGAAGGCCCTCGGCACCGGCGTGATCTCGCAGGCGGTCAAGAAGGGGATCGCGTCGCCCGCCGCCGCCGCCGCCGCCGCCGCGTCGATGACGACGCTCAACCGCGGGGCGATGACCCTCGGCCACCGGTTCGGCGTCACCGCGGCCACCGACGTCACCGGGTTCGGGCTGCTCGGCCATCTCCGCAACATCTGTCGCGGCTCGGGGCTGGGCGCGCGCGTCGAGCTCGCCGCGCTGCCGGTGCTGCCGACCGCGCTGGCCCACCTCGCCAACGACATCTGCCCGGGCGGCAGCAAGGCGAACCGCGCCTACGTCGCGGCGCTGGTGACGCTGGACGGCGCGCCGCTCGCCGACGTGCCGCCCGAGGCGACGCGGACCTCCCCCCGCGAGCTGCTCGCCTCGCTCGCGTGCGACGCGCAGACCAGCGGCGGGCTCCTGCTGTGCGTGCCGGCCGACCGCGCCGACGACCTCGTCGCGGCGCTGCGCGACGACGGCCTGCCGGCCTCGCGGATCGGCGAGCTCGTGCCCGCCGACGACCGCGCGATGATCTCGCTAGCCTAGGTACGCCTCGTGGCAGACGACCTCGATGTTATGGCCGTCCGGATCCCGGACGAAGCCGGCGTAGTAGTGCTCGTGATACATCGGCCGCGGGCCCGGCGCGCCGTTGTCGGTGCCGCCCGCCGCCATCGCCGCCGCGTAGAACTCCTTGACGAGCGAGCGCCGCGGCGTCGCGAACCCGACGTGGATGCCCTCGGGCTTCGTCGTCACGCGCGGGTCGGTGTGGATCCAGAAGTCGGGCTTCTGGCCGACGCCGAAGCCCGCGACGCCGTGCTCCTCCATCTTCCTGAGCAACGTGTAGCCCAGCGGCGCGAGTGCCCTGGTGTAGAACTCGATGCTCTTGCCGAGATCGGTGACCCGGATGCCGATGTGATCGATCATGGCGGGACCATACAGTAGGATGCCGCGGTGAGAGCCCTGTTGGTCGCGGTGGTGGGAGCCGGGCTCCTGGGCAGCGCCACCCCCGCGCACGGGGGGAGGTCGTTCTACGGCTGGCTGTACGGCACCGAGGTGCTGCCCGAGCGCGCGGTCGAGCTGCAGAGCTGGATCGTCGAGCGCGACGACCACGGCGACGCGCACACCAGGGAGACCTCGTGGTGGCTCGGCCCGCTCGTCGGGGTCACCGATCAGCTCGAGCTCGCGTTCCCGGTCGAGCTGCGGTGGCTCGTGGAGGATGGCGGCAAGCCGAGCTTCGCGATGGAGCGCTACGGCGTCGAGGTGCGCTACCGGTTCGCGAGCAGCGATCCCGTCGAGGCGCCGGCCTTCGTGCCGCTCGGCCGCGTCGCGGTGAAGCGCGACGTCACGATCCGCGACGCCACCGTGGTCGAGGCCGATCTCGTCGGCGCGTACACGGCCGGCCGCGTCGACGTGCTCGTCGACGTCGGGTTCGTCGGCCGGTTCGCGAGCGACACCCGCAACCACGTCGAGATCCGGCCCGGCGCCGGGATCAGCATCGAGGCCGTCGAGGATCTCCGGCTCGGCGTCGAGGGCTACGGCGAGCTGTCGATGGACTCCGTCGAGCAGAGCTGGTACGCGGTCGGCCCGAACCTCGCGTGGACCCACGGGCGGTTCTGGCTGTCGGGCGCGTTCGGCATCGGCGTCACCGGCATCACCGCCGCGCCGCGCGTGATGTGGGGCGTGCTGTTCTGAGCCGCGCCCTCGTGCTCGCGTTCGCGCTCTGCGGGAGCGCCCACGCGGCGCCGGTCGGGCGCGTCGTCGGCAAGGTCGCGGTGACCGAGCCCGACGGCAAGCCCGCCGTCGGCGCCGACGTGATCGTCTACGTCGTCGGCTACGATGAACCTGCCAGCGGGAGCTCGAGCCCCCAGATCACCCAGGTCGGTCGCGCGTTCGTCCCCGATCTGCTCGCGATCACCGTCGGCGAGCGCGTGCGCTTCCCCAACGGCGACGCCGTGTTCCACAACGTGTTCTCGCAGTCCAAGGCGCGCAAGTTCGATCTCGGCTCGTTCCGCAAGGGCGAGTCGAAGGACAAGGAGTTCCCCACGTCCGGCGTCGTCGACGTCTACTGCAACATCCACCCGGAGATGGCGGCGACGATCCTCGTGTTGCCGAACCGGCGCTTCGCCCGCGCGCGACCCGACGGCAGCTTCGCGATCGAGGGCGTGCGCCCCGGCACCTGGAAGGTGTTCGCGTACACCCGACGCGCGACCAGGCCCACCGTCGGCACGGTCACCGTCACCGCGGGCGCCGACGCGACGCTCGACCTAGCGCTCGTGCGCGGCGCCGCGGCGGCGCACGCCAACAAGTTCGGCGAGGCGTACCGCGCCGGTTACCGCTGACGGCGATGCCCTGGATTCACTTCGCCGGGCAGGTCGGAAGCCCGTAGGTCTTCACGACCGCGGCGGTCGTCGCGTCGAGCAGCGTGATGCCCTGGCTGCTGATCGTGGCGAGCTTGTCGCCGGCCTTCACGAGCATCGGGGTCAGCTGCGGGCCGTCCAGCGAGATGCACGTCGTGCAGTCGTCCGGCCGCGGGACCACGCCGAGCTTCGTGGTGCCGGTCTTGACGTCGAGGATCTCGATGTTGCCGCCGCCGAGATCGACGAACGCCCACCGATCGCCGCCGAGGTCGAGCGGCGTGGCGTCGTACGGGTTGACCTTGTTGACGACGCCGTACTGCTTGCCGTCGGCGTGGAACAGGTACCCCTTGCCACCGGGGCCCGCGCACACGCTGCCGAGCAGGTAGATCGCGTCGCCGAGGAACCAGCCGCTGTCGAGGCACGGCGAGTCCTCGTCCTGGTACGCGACCTTCTGCTTCACCTTGCCGGTCAGCGCATCGAGGACGATCGCCTCCTTGAGCGCCTGCCCGGTCGCGATCGCGCGCTTGCCGTCGGCGCTCGTGCGGATCGTGTACGTGATCTGGCTGTCCTCGCCCGCCTCCGCCTTTGGGAGCGGCGGGAGGTCGAGCTTGGTGCACTTGCCACCCGTGCAGAGCTCCACCGCCTCGTGGCTCTGCTTGTAGGTCACCGCCTCGATCGGCTTGGCGGGCGGCGTCGGCGGCGCGTCGGCGAACGCGCCGGTCGCGAACGTCAGCGTCGAGCAGCGCGCCTTGGGCGGCGTGCTCTCGTCGTGCACGCAGAACGTCGCCGACGTGGCGTCGGCGGTGAACCCCGCGAGCGCCTGCGGCGCGTCCTTGTCGAAGCACGTGCTCGCAGCGACCGCGCTCCCCGAGCCCACGGCCGAGCCCGCGCTGACCGCGGAGCCCGAGCCCGAGCCCGAGCCCGAGCCCGAACCCGAGCCCGTCGCGGCGGCCGAGCCGACCCCGGGCTTGTCCGCCTTCTTGCAGCCGATCAACGCGAGACCGAACGACAGCGCGAGCATGCTGGTACGCATGCCCGCGGTTGTACTGCGGATCAACCGGGCGGCGGCAGCAGGCGGAACAACAACGCGTCCTGATTCTGCGCGGCGACGCCGACGCAGCCCTTGAGATCCGCGAGCGCGCGGACCGCGACCTCGGCGAGCATGCGGCCGTCGTCGCGGCGGCGTGGTGCGTCCGGGTTGCCCGCGATGTACTTCACGAACTCGTCGTACTTCTCGAGCAGCTTGGCCGGATCGAACTCGGTGAGCATCGGGATGAAGTGCGCCGGGTTGACGACGACCCAGTCGCCCTTGCCGATCTCGAGCACGTTGCGATCGGCGTACGGCGTCGTCAGTTGCTCGTGCGGGATCGTGCCGAGGAAGCCCTCGTCGTCGGCCTGGAACTTGTGCGGCACGACCTCGACGAAGAACGCGAACATCTCGATCCCCTTGCTGAGGTTGGCGAGATCGTCCTCGTCGAGCGGCGGGAAGCCCTCGGGGATGCCGACGTGCAACGCCGGCATGACGACGCGCTCGAGGATGTCGATCGCGATCGGCGCGGTGGCGCGGCGCAGCCCGACGATCTGGGCGATCGCCTCGAACAGGCCACGATCGTTGGTCTGCTTGGCGATCGGCACGGCGGGGTTCGCGCGGCTGACGGCGCCGATGACCTGCTCGACGATCTGCTGGTTCTGCGGGCCCAGGCGCGGGCCGGCCTCCTTGATCGCCTCGATGAGCTTCTCGGTCGGCTCCTCGTTCCACAGCTTCGCGAGGCCCGCGAAGTCCATCGCCATCCACTGGCCGAGCGGCACGGTGTGCTGACGGATGTAGTGCTGCGCGAGGAAGCGATCGAGCGCCTGGCCGTTGTCGGCCTTGGCCTGATCCTCGTGGAGCCCGCGGATGCGCTCGATCTCCGACACCATCTTGCGGGTCGCGCCCGAGCCCATGCGCAGGAGCTGCTCGCTGAACACGAACGGCGCGATCTCGAGGAAGATCTTCGAGAACCCGATGCGCCAGGTGTGCGGATCGTCGCCCATCATCAGCCAGTGCCCGCCGTGGCGCCGGCGGATCGTCTCGCCGATCCACGCGCCGAACGTGAACCACACTTCCCAGTGGTCCTCGGTCTTGAGGTCGAGCTCGTCCTTGTCGCCGATCTGGCCGAACAGCCAGGTATCGAACGTGATGAGCTCGAGCGATTGCGACAGCGACACGGCGCCCTGATCGCCCTCGACCTCGGCGATCGAGGCGACGGTCTCGCCGTCGGGATCGATCAGCTCCTCGATGATGAGCTCGGACTGCCCACGCGCTCGCGAGCTGAACCGATAGGCTCCCTCGCGTAGCTCGTTCGTGGCCTTCTCGAACCGCTCGCGCGCTTCTTGTTCTGCGACGGCGAGTTGCTTCGCGCTTTCAGACTGCTTGCCGGACTCGGACACGAGCGGCAGAGTAGTACAGGTGGAGCGTCTCCGTCGCGCGCTGCGCGGTATCGATCGCGCGGAGGCGCCGGCGCTCCCGGTCGGCGAGGCCCTCCACCCGGTCGCCCTGCTCGCCGTCGCGATCCTGGTGCTCAACGACTGGGTCCTCAAGCCTCGGTGCGGCGGGATCGTCACCGGCAAGCTGTCCGACGTCGCGGGCCTGGCGTTCGCGCCGGTGCTGCTGTCCGCGCTGATCGGCCTCGCGCTGCACCCGCTGCGCGCGCGGCTCGATCCGAGCCTGTCGCGCCGCCGGCTGGTCGCCTGTGTCGTCGCGACCGGCGTCGGGTTCACCGCGATCAAGCTCGTGCCCGCCCTCGCCGGCGGCGTCGCGGCCGTGATCGGCCACGGCGCGACGTTCTCCCCCGACTGGACCGATCTCCTGACCCTGCCCGCCCTCGCGATCGCGTACGCGATCGGCCGCGACGAGCTGCGCCGCGTGCCGCTCGGGCGCCCCGCGGCGATCCACCGGCTCGCCCGCCCCGCCGCCGCCGCGCTGCGCGACGTCCCCGCCGACACCACCCGGCTCGCCGCGGCGATCGATCGGTGGGATCCCGTCGCGATCGATGCGATCCTCGGCGCATGAGCGAGGTCGCGCTGCTCCAGCTGCTCGCCGAGGATCCCGACGATCTCGCCACGCTCGCGGTGCTCGCGGACCTGTACGCCGACCGCGGCGATCCACGCGGCGAGTTGATCCAGCTCGAGCTCGCGCCACCGTCCGCCGATAACACGGCCCGCAAGAAAGCCCTCCACAAGCAACACGACGCCGCGTGGCTCGCGCCGTTTGCCCGGATCGCCCCCGACCTCCGGTTCGGCTTCGTGCGCGGGCTCGTCGGCGCGGTGGCCGGCCCGGCCGACGTGCTCGCGATCCACCAGCGCACGATCGCGACCCGCGCCGCGCTCGTCCATCGCCTCACGCTGGCGCCGGCCCGGGACCTCACGCCGTGGCGGGGATCGCCGCTGCTCGCGCGCGCCCGGGCGCTCACGATCCAGGGCGGCGCCCGGCGCGTGGCGGCGTGGGACGCGCTCGGCCCGTTGCCGCACCTGCGCGAGCTCGTGCTCGACGCCGTGGCGCTCGGCGCCGACGACGTCGCATCGATCGTCGCCGCGGCGCCCACCCTGACGCGGCTCGTGATCAGCGCCGGCCGGCTCAACAAGGGCGCCGAGATGCCGCTCGCGGGCCTCGCCCACCTGCGCGAGCTCGACATGCCGGCGTATCACCTCGGTCCGAGTTTCGGACAGCTGCTCGGCGCGTTCACCCAGCTGCGTGCGCTCGCGATCGCCGGCAGCGACCTCACCGACGACGGCCTTCGTGCGCTGCTCCCCGCGCTCGCCACCGTCGAGACCCTCGACGTCCGCGGCAGCGTGTCGGGCGCCGTGATACCCGCGCTGCTCGCGGCGCTGCCGGTCGTCCGCGAGCTCGAGATCGGCACCGCGAGCACGCCGAGCTGGGGCGACGCGGCGTGCGCGCTGCTCGCCGGCTGGGCCGGCGCGACCCGCCTCACCCGCCTCCACCTCGGCGACGCCGGGATCACCGACGTCGGCGCGCGCGCTCTCGCGGGCGCCCCGAACCTCGCGAACCTGACGTCGCTCGTGCTGTCCGGCGCCCGGCTCACCGACGACGCCAAGGCGATCCTCGTCTGCTCGCCGCACCTCGCCGCCGCCCGGATCTACGCCGGCGATCGACAGCTCGCCCGACCGCCTGCCCCTACGTCGCGCGCGAGTCCCACAGCTTCTCCGGACGGCCGTCCTTCCACGCGCACCAACGGCCCCAGACGAACAGCGCGTCGGACAGCCGGTTGAGGTACTGGATGTCGAGCTCCGCGATCGTCTCGGTCTGGGCGAGCGCGACGACGATGCGCTCGCAGCGCCGGCACACCGTGCGCGCGAGGTGACAGTACGCCGACGGCCAGCCACCACCGGGCAGCACGAACGTCGCGAGAGCGGGCAGGTCGTCGTTGACCGCGTCGATGTCGCGCTCGAGCGCGTCGACGTGGCGCTGCTCGATGCGCGGCAGCTTGGCGCGCAGCGCCACGTCGGCGGTGGCGAGCTCCGCACCCAGGTTGAACAGCTCGCTCTGGACGCGATCGAGGATCGGCGCGAGGAACTCGCGCGCCGCGGACGTGGCGAGCGCCTCGCCGAGCAGCCCGAGGGTCGCGTTGAGCTCGTCGACCGTCCCGTAAGCATCGAGCCGCGGCGCTGACTTCAAGACCCGCTCGCCGCCGATCAGGGACGATTCGCCCCGATCGCCGCCGCGCGTGTAGACCCGATCGATACGCATGATGCGTCGTACCACGCTACACTCCCCCGCAAATGGTTCGAATCGTGATCGCGCTCGCGATCTTGCTCGCCAGCGTCGGCGCCGCGTCGGCCCGGACGCTCCCTCCGGTCCGCAACAACCACGCGTACATCCAGGCCAACCCGGAGCAGTATCCCGTCGGGACGCGCACGATCGAGCTGATCACGATGGGCGTCGGCGGCCTGATCTGGGAGCGCCACGGCCACATCGCGCTGTGCGTCGTCTACGTGGGCGTGCCGGGCGAGCTCGATCGCGAGGATTGCTACAACTACGGCGTCGGTGACTTCCAGCATCCCGCGACGATGGGCTGGGGCTTCGTGCGCGGCACCCAGAGCTTCTACGTCAAGCGCGATGCGTTCGAGCAGATGATGTACATCTACTATTACTTCGACCGCACGATCTGGCGGCAGCCGCTGAACTTCCTCGACGAGGCGGCCAAGAAGAAGATCGTCGACAAGCTCGAGCTCGACATCCGCGACGAGAACAAGTTCTACGCCTACGATCACTTCGCGGATAACTGCACGACCCGCGTCCGCGACATCCTCGACAACGCCACCGACGGCTCGCTCAAGAAGTTCGCCAACGACCCGCTCCCCGATCGCACGTTCCGCGACCTCGCCCGCGACGGCTTCGCCGAGCTGCCCAACGGCCGCATCCCGCTGATCATCACCGACATCGCGATGGGCCGGTCGACCGACCGCGTGCCGACCTACTGGGAGCGCATGTTCCTGCCGCAGTACCTGCGCGAGGCGGTCGCCGACAAGTGGGGCAAGATCCCGCCGATCGTCTGGTACCAGCGCACGGGCGAGCCGGCGATCCCCAACGGCAAGACGTGCAGCGACGGCAGCGTCGTGGTGGCCAGCGACTCGTGCGAGCCCGACGGCCCGTCGGGCCGCGTCGTGTTCCTGCTCATCACGCTCGGCCTCACGGCCTCGGCCTGGGCCACCCGGTTGATCGGCCGGTTCCAGCGGACCGGCCTGGCGTTCGCCGTCGTGCCCGCCGTCCTGCTCGGCCTGGTGTTCTGGTTCCTGGCGATCGTGAGCCCGCTGCCCTACATGCACATCAACGAGACCTGCCTCGTGCTGGTCCCGCTCGACTTCGGCCTGCTGGTGTTCCCCAAGAAGTGGCGCCAGCCCTACGCGCGGGGCCGGGTCGCGATGCTCGGGCTCGTCTTCCTGCTCGGACTCGTTGGCGTCCTTACACAACCGATCTGGTACATAATTCCGTGGGCACTGATCCCGCTCGCCGTCGTCGGGTTTTGGGCTAAGAAATCGTGAACCGTGTTTGACAGCGGAGCACACCGAATGCGAGCGTGCCGCAAATGGCAATTGCTGCACTTGTTCTCGGCATCGTAGGTCTCGTCGTCTCGTTCATCCCGTGTCTCGGCATGTATGCCCTGCCACTCACCGTGATCGCGGTGATCCTCGGCGCGCTCGCGATGCGGGCACCGAAGGATGGGTCGCCCCAGAAGGGCAAGGGCATGGCGATCGCCGGTCTGATCTGCGGCATCCTCGGTAGCGCGATCGGCGCGTACCAGCTGTCCGTCTACCTCAAGGTCCGCAGCGCCGTGAACGACCCCGACTTCCAGAAGAGCTTCCGCGACTCGATGGAGAAGGGGATGAAGGACGGGATGAAGGACATGAAGAAGGACATCGACAACGCCGCGAAGGACCTCAAGGACACCACGCCGGACAAGGTCGAGGCGCCCAAGGACGAAGCGCCCGCGAAGACCGAGTAACGACTGTCGGGATACCGCAGAGCCTCGCTCGTCGTCCTCGTCATCCTCCTCGGGATGGCGATCTGGGTCGCAGCGGGGTACGGGTTTCCGGGCGGGTCGGTGTGGAGGCGAGGGACGGGGCAGGAGGGCCCGACGGGTGGGCTCACGACGGCGATGCGCGCGATGCTTCGCGGGCAGTTCGCGGTCGGCAGCGCGCGGCACGCCGCGGCGCCGTTCGTGTTCGCGTTCCTCGTCGCGCAGCTCGCGTGGCGCAGCCTCATCGTCGGGGTGCGGGCGGTGTCCGCGCGACTCCCCGCGAGCGCCTGGGTCGTCGACCTGATCGCCAGCATGGTGCTGTTCGGCGCGGCGATCTGGGTGCCGTGGCTCACGCGCTAGAAGTTTGGTGTTGAACACCCACCCGCGGGAACGCGCGAGCGCGCGGTGTGGCGGCGGCGATTGTGGACGCCTCCGAGGGCTGCGCGGCAGTCATGAAGTCGACGAAGGCACCGTGGGGCGAGCCGCCTGGTCACC
>JAPLLF010000433.1 GCA_026387715.1 Pseudomonadota bacterium | reverse complement strand
TCGGCGTGGCGCTCTACCGCCACTGAGCTCACCCGGAGCTCAGGTGGTCGCCAGAAGCGGGTGCGGTCACCACGTTCCTGGTCGGCGCCTTCGCCGGCGGCGCCGCGTCGTACAGCGCGTCGAGGGCGGCGCCGAACTTCGCCAGCACGTCCCGGCGCTTGAGCTTGAGCGTCGGGGTCAGGAGGCCGTTCTCGATCGTGAACGGCTGGGTCGTGAGCGCGCAGGCGAGCGGCCGCTCGAACGAACGGAACCCGGCGGCCTGCTGCCGCAGCTCGTCGAGGACCAGCGTTCGCACGCGCTCGTCGGCGGCCAGGTCGGTCGCGAGCGCGAGGTCCTGGGTCGCCGCCCACGCGCGCACGCGCTCCTCGTCGAGGACGACGAGCGCCACGTTGTAGGGGCGGTTGGCGCCGTACAGCATCACGTTGCGCACGTAGGGCGACAGCGCGAGCTGCTCCTCGAGCGGGGTCGGCATCACGTACTTGCCGTTCTCCAGCTTGTACTGCTCCTTGATCCGGCCGGTGATGAACAGGAACCCATCGGCATCGACCTGGCCGAGATCGCCGGTGTGCAGCCCGCCGTCGGGCGTGAACGCGCGCACGTTCTCCTCGGGGCGCGCGTGGTAGCCGCGCATCACGTTCGGGCCGTGCACGATGATCTCGCCCTCGCCGGGAGTGCCGCCGCGCGTCTGATCGAGCTCGATCGTGACGCCCGCGATCGGCAGCCCGACGCTGCCGAGCTTGCGATGGCCGGGACGGTTCATCGCGACCACCGGCGAGGTCTCGGTCAGCCCGTAGCCCTCGTAGACGTCGATGCCGAGGCCATCGATGAACTCGCCGACCTGGGGCGAGATCGCGGCGCTCGCGGTGATCGCATAGCGGAGGCGTCCGCCGAACTTTCGGCGGATCGCCGCGAACAGGAACCCGGCGAGCCAGCACATCACGCGCTCCATCACGCCGAGTCGCTCGCCTCGCCGCCGCCGGATCGACGCCGCGAGGCCACGCGCGAACAACGCGCGGACCACGCGGGGCTCGTGCTCGATCTGGGCGCGGACGCCGGCGTGGATCTTGTTGAAGATCCGCGGCACCGCGACCAGGATCGTCGGCTGCACGTCGCGGAGGTCGTCGAGCAGCTTGTCGGTGTCGGTGTTGAAGGCCGTCGACGCGCCCGCGGCGATCAGCATGTGGAGCTCGCAGACCTGGCCGTAGACGTGCGCCCACGGCAGGAACGACAGCGTGCGATCGGTCGCCGTGAACGGGAACGCGGCGAGCGTCGCGGCGATGTTCGAGGTCAGGTTGTGATGCGTGAGCATCACGCCCTTGGGCCGGCCGGTCGTGCCGGACGTGTAGACGAGGTCGGCGAGGTCCTCCGCGGCCGCGGGGTGCACGGGGTGCGGGCGGACGCGGCCGCGCTGGGCGAGCGCCGCGAACGAGCGCGGATCGCCGGGCGAGCCTTCGATGATGATGATGTCGCGCAGCGACGGCACCCGGCTCGCGATGTCCTCGAGCGCGGCGGCGATCGCGGCGGTGCGCCCGAACACGACGGTCGCGCCGCAGTCGCGCAGGATGAACTCCCAGTCGTCGGGGCCCTGCGCCTCGTACATCGGCACGAACGTCGCGACGAGTCCGTAGGTCGCGTAGGCCGCGGTCGCCCACGCGGCGCTGTTGCGCGACACGATGGCCACGTGGTCGCCGGGCCGGACGCCCAGCTCGGCGAGGCCGCCGCGGACGGCCGTCACGTCGCGGTACCACTCGACGTAGGTCGTCCATTGCCAGGCGGCGTCGCGTCGCTCGCCGAACAGCGGCAGGTCGCGGTGACGCGCCACGCTGGCGTCGGCCATCTCGACGAGGTTGGAGAAGGCGAGGTTCAGCATGCCTCTTCGATGTGCATCGAACATGCCGGTCGGCGTGGCGCGGTGCGGCGTGAGGTCAGGCCGCGATCGCGGCCGCCGCGGCGATGAGCGAGACGTCGATCGAGATCTTGATCTGCTCGCCCACGAGGACGCCGCCGGTCTCGAGCGCCGCGTTCCAGAGGAGTCCCCAGTCCTTGCGGTTGATCTTGGCCTTGGCCGACGTGCCGACGCGGGTGTTGCCCCACGGGTCCTTGCTCGGGTTCGACAGCCCCTCGACCTCCAGCGTCACGGCCTTGGTGATGCCGCGGATCGTGAGATCGCCGACCACCTCGAAGCCGTCGTCGGTCCTGGTGACCTTGGTGGACTGGAAGGTCAGGGTGGGGAACTGCGCGACGTCGAAGAAGTCGGGCGACCTGAGGTGCGCGTCGCGCTTGTCGTCCCGGGTGTCGATCGAGGTGGCGTCGATCGTGACGGCGACCACCGACGACTCGGGGTGGTCGGCGTCGAGCTCGACGGTGCCCGTCAGCGCGCCGAAGCGGCCCTTGACGTTCGTGATCATGAGGTGACGGATCGAGAACTCGGCCGTGGAGTGAGAGGGATCGATGTTCCAACGCATGCGTGACTCCTTGTGAGACCCACCATGCGGCGCGCGGGCGATGCCGACAAGATCGCAACAAGGCAACTGATTGATGCGATAATCGCAACAACATGGATCTCAACGACCTCGCCCTGTTCGCCCACGTCGTCGAGCGCGGCAGCTTCACCGCCGCGGCCAAGGCGATGGCGCTGCCGAAATCGTCGGTCACCCGCGGCATCGCCCGGCTCGAGCGCACGCTCGGCGTCCGGCTGATCCAGCGCACGACGCGGCAACGCGGCATCACCGACGCCGGGCGCGAGCTCTACGAGCGGGTGCGGGGCGCGGTCGCGGCGCTCGAGGAGGCCTCCGATGCGGTGCGCACGCACGGGCGGGCGCCGGCGGGGGTGGTGCGCGTGACCGCGCCGTCGGATAGCTGGACGATGGGGTTGCCCGAGGCGCTCGCGGAGCTGCGCACGCGGTGGCCGCAGATCCACGTCGAGCTGATCGTGACGACGCGCATCGTCGACCTCGTCGCCGAGGGCGTCGACCTCGCGATCCGCGCGGGCAAGCTCGCCGACTCGTCGCTGATCGCGACCCGGGTCGGCGCCTCCAACGCGGCGCTGTTCGCGTCGAAGGCGTACGTCGGCAAGCACGGCCCGCCGAGCAAGCTGGCCGACCTCGCCGACCACGCCTGCATCCTGTTTCGCGGGCACCAGGGGCGCGGGACGTGGTCGCTCCAGGGGCCACGCGGCGGCCAGACGATCGCGATCACCGGCGTCGCCTCGACCGACGACTACTGGATCTCCGCGAAGCTCGTCGCCGAGGACGTCGGCATCGGGCTCCTGCCGATGTTCATCGCCCACCGCCACGGCGGCCTCGAGCGCGTGCTGCCGACCTACGTGATGCCCGGCGAGCCCATCCACGTCGTGATGCCGTCGGGCTCGTACGTGCCGGCGCGGGTCACCGCGGTGCGCGACCAGCTCGTCGCGTACCTGTCGCGGCGGCTCAAGGTGTGCGAGCGCGCGGTCGGTTCGTGAGGTTGCGCGCCTTCGCGCGCTCTGCCACAAGGACGCATGGAAGAAGCCACGACCTGCCCGAAGTGCACCCAGGCGAACGTCTATCCCGACGGCGAGAACCTGGTGTGCGCCGACTGCGCGCACGAGTGGCCCGCGGTCGCGGCCGAGGCGCCGGCCGAGCTCGTCGACGACGGCGTGATCCGTGACGTCAACGGCGTCGCGCTCGCGCACGGCGATTCCGTCGTGCTGATCAAGAGCCTCAAGCTGAAGGGCTCGGCGACCACGCTCAAGATGGGCACGAAGATCACGAACATCCGGATCGTGGACGGCGATCACGAGGTCGACTGTCGGGTCGACAACATGAACGTGATGCTCAAGGCGCAGTACCTCCGTAAGGTCTGAGCCCGACGCCGAACCTGGTGCGCTACTTCGTCTTCGACGGCGCTTCGGTCGGCTTGAGCAGCAGCTCGCGCCCGACCGCCAGCAAGAGGCCCATGATCGCGACGAACGGGATCATCGACAGCAGGTCGGAGTTGCCGCCGTGGAAGAACGGGTTGTGGTCGTGGGCCCACTCCTCGAGGCTGCGGTTGGTGTCGCTCATCACGCCCGCCATGAACGCGATCACGATGCCGGCGATCGCGCCGCCCGCGATGTAGCCGGAGGCGAGCAGCACGCCGGGGCTCTTGTCACCCTCGGCGGTGAGCTCGTCCTCGGTCAGCTTCTTGCCCGCGTGCTTCCTGCGGACGTAGCGGTCGACCAGCCAGCGCACGAGGCCGCCGGCGAAGATCGGGGTCGACGACGACAGCGGCAGGTAGACGCCGACCGCGAACGCCAGCGACGGGATGCCGGCCATCTCGAGGGTGAGCGCGATCATCACGCCGAGCAGCACGAGCCCCCACGGCAGCTTGCGATCGAGGATCCCCTTGATGATGTACGACATCAGGGTGGCCTTGGGCGCCTGGAACTTGGTGACCCGCGAGCCGTCCGGGCGCTCGCTGTGGAGGCCGTTGATCCCCGGATCGATCAGGTAGACGGCCAGCCCGGTCGCGTCGACGAGGTACTTGCCGGCGGGGCCGCCGACGTCGTCGGTCTTCTGCCAGACGAGCAGCTCGCGCGGGTCGTCGGCGGCCTGCGGCCCCTCGAGCTTCTCCTTGCTCGACAGCTTCGTGGGATCGGTGCGCAGGTCGGCGGGGAACGTCTTCCGGATCACCATGGTCGCCGCCTTGGTGGTCGGGTCGACGAGGTAGTCGCCCGGACGCAGCTCGCCCCCCTGCTCGGTGGCCGTCAGCAGGCGGTACGCCGCCTTCTCGCGCGGCATGTCGCCCGCGTAGGTCGGCAGCGCCGCGAACCGCTCGGGCGTCAGCGCCATCGGCTCGCTGACGTGCTCGAAGCTGACCGGCGTCACGTAGAGCGTCGCCGCCTCGTTGAGCTTGAGCAGGATCGGGCCGAGCACCAGCGCGGAGGCCAGCGCGCCGACGATGATCGCGACCTGCTGGTGGCGCGGCGTGGCGCCGATCAGGTAGCCGGTCTTGAGATCTTGCGAGGTGGTGCCGCCGTTGGACGCGGCGATGCAGACGATCGCGCCGACCGACAGCGCGGTGACGTAGTAGCTCGGGCCGGTCCACCCGATGATCACGAAGATCGCGCAGGTCAGCAGCAGGGTGGCGACGGTCATGCCCGAGATCGGGTTCGACGACGAGCCGATCTCGCCGGTGAGCCGCGAGCTGACGGTGACGAAGATGAAGCCGAAGAGCACGATCAGCAGCGCGCCGCCGATGTTCATGTGCAGCGGGGTGGCGAGCACGATGGTCACGAGCATGAGCACGAGGCCGATGCCGACGGCCTTGATCGACAGGTCGCGGTCGGTCCGCAGGCCGGCTTGCGCGGGCACGTCCGTCGGAGTCGCCTTCTGCTTCTTGCCCATCACGCCGAGGTCGACGAGGCTGCCGCGGAGGCCGTGCCAGATGGTCGGGAGCGCGCGCAGCAGGCTGACGATGCCGCCGGCGGCGACCGCGCCAGCGCCGATGTAGAGCACGTACGCGCCGCGGATCTCGTCGGGGCCCATCTGGCTGATCGGCACGGTGCCGGGGGTGATCGGTCCCGGCGTGCTGCCACCGAAGAACGAGATCGCCGGGATGAGCACGAGGTAGGCGAGCACGCCACCCGCGCACATCACCGACGCGATCCGCGGCCCGATGATGTAGCCGACGCCGAGCAGCTCGGGCGAGATCTCGGAGGCGACCGAGGCGT
Source organism: Pseudomonadota bacterium (assembly GCA_026387715.1). Taxonomy (GTDB): domain Bacteria; phylum Myxococcota_A; class Polyangia; order Haliangiales; family Haliangiaceae; genus JABFXX01. The sequence continues at coordinate 223 of JAPLLF010000433.1, read as the reverse complement.
TCTTGAGCGGCGCGCCGAACACCTTCTCCGGCACCTCCTTCCACAGCTTGAGCGCGACCATCGCGATCTTGTAGAAGAGGCCGATCGCGAAGCCGGCGAAGATCGTCTTGCCGCCGCTGATCTCGACCGCGCTCGTGTCGCCCTCGGCGGCGGCGGCGCGGGACTCGTCAGACGCACCGGCCTTGAGCACCTCGGCGCACGCGGTGCCCTCGGGATACTTGAG
>JAPLLF010000500.1 GCA_026387715.1 Pseudomonadota bacterium | reverse complement strand
GCAGCTCGGCGGGATCGATCCCGCGGCCTGCGAGGTACCGCTCCCCGACGATGCTCCGACGGTCGAGCGCCTCCCACTCCGCGGGCATGCGCGCAGCCGCGGCGAGCCGGTCGGCAGCCACGCGCGCGGCATGCTCTGCCTCGACGCGATGACGTTCGACGATGCGGCGTTCGCGATCCGGGTCGGCCGTCGGCATGATGCCGGCGATCTTTGCGCCGAGCTCGACGACGTCGGGGAACTTCGTGATGCCCGCGTATCCGGCGAGCAGGTCGAGCACGCCACCGCTGCAGCCGTGCGCGTGACAGTGCCATGCGCCGGTCGCGATCGAGATCGAGACACACTCGGTGCTGCGCACGCCGCACGTGGCGCACACCTTCGTGCGCAGCTCGCGGCCGCTCTCGCGGTACGTGACGGCAGCATAGGCGAGCACGGCCTTGGCGCGCAGCTCGGCGCGGACCACACCGGCGTCAACGAACCCGTTCATGGCGCCCCCTTGATGCGTGGGTCGACGATCGGCCCCTCGGGATCGGGCAACCGCGACAGCGCGCCGAACTGCTCGGGGCGGAGCTGTCGGAGGCTTCCCTCGATCGCCCGGGTGATGCGGTCGACCGCGTCGGGGTCGAGCTTGTCGAGCGCGGCGAACCCGGCGCGGAACATCTCGGTGATCGCGTGCTCGCGCGACTTCATGCGGCCCCCTTGAGCTCGCCACCGGCTGCGAGGAACGCCGCGATGCCCGCGGGCGTCAGGTACCGGCGGCGGCCCACCTTGACGTGGTGGAGCTTGCCCTCGCGCATGAGGCGGTAGATCACCCACACGGTGAGCGCGCGCAGCGGGGTCTGATCTTTGTCTTCGACGGGGATGAGATCTTTCATGCCCCTTGAAGTAACCGTCCGTTGATCGGCTTCATAAGGACGCCCCGAAAGGGTCGCGTCCGGAAATTCAGGCGGCGGCGTAGCCGAAGGACTTCTGCTTACGATTCACGCGCTTGCGCTCCTGGCGTGCAAGGTCGGCATCGAGCGCGCGGAGCTCTACATCGTCGAGACGCGGTGATCGCGTTTCGACCCGCTCGGGATGTACACGCGCGATGATCGCGCCGATGTCGTCGTCGCGGAGCAACAGATCAGCGAACACGAACCACGCCTGGTAGGCGGTCGCGAAGTCGCACGCGAGGCCGCGGGCCATCGCCTCCCCGGCGATCCAGACCAGTTCGTTGCGCATCGGGACGCTGTCTCCGACGGGCATCGGCTGACGATGCACGGTCGCCTGCGCGATGACGCCGGCACGGAGCTCAGCAGGCATCGTTGCGAGCGCGCGGAGCGCCTGGAACATCGAGTCCGGGGCGATCGGGTCCTGCACGTCGAGCCCTTCCGCGCGGGCGCGCGCGGCGGCCGTCAGCTGCCGCTCGTATGCGGACCACGTCAGCTCCTGCGCATCGAACTGCTTCATCAGCCGCTCGAGAGCGGGGACATGGACCGCGCGCCACGCCTCGTAGGTGCATGCGTCGCGCGGCCAAAGCGCGGGGTCACGCGGTGGCCGACCACGACCACGACCTGTCTCCCTCTTGTCTCCTTTCGGCTTCATTGCGTCGAGGAGAACACGTGCCGCTGACATTGGCGGGGTTGTCACGATGTTGAGCGGTATCGAGCGGTTGAGACGACGCGTAGAAGAAGCTCAAGGACTACGACCTCGGCTAGTCGGATGCGCGCCGCCACGGCTGCGAATCTAGGTCGTGCTCGTGCTCGTGCTCGTGCTCGATATGCGCCAGCCAAGACATGTATCGACGTAACGGCCAGAAGATCTAGAAGAGGCTAAGACAACTACGGATCGCGAGCCCAGGCCCCGCGCTCAGGGGTTCTTGCGGGGACGGCCGCGCTTGCGCGGCGCATCGCTGCCGTTGCCGCCGAAGTCGAGCTCCTCGGCGAACCGCTCCTCCACCAGGTCGTCGACACTCGTGTGGAGCGAGTCCAACCGACGAAGTTCCTCACGCTCGAACTCTTGAAACGACGTGTAGATACGAGGAATTCCAGACATCTAAGCCCCCTGGTGAATCGGTCTCTCGATTTCGGACTTTCCCGACGAAGATTCGTGTTCGGCCGTCGCGCAGGGGGAGATCGTCACACCGAGGTGCTATCTGGGGGGCATGACCCGGATCGTCGCGGTCGCGAACCAGAAAGGCGGCGTCGGTAAAACGACGACCGCCATCAACCTTGCCGCTTCGGTGGCATCCAGCGGTCACCGCGTGCTGCTCGTCGACTTCGATCCGCAGGGCAATGCCTCGTCCGGCGTCGGCTGGACTCGCGACCGCATCGAGCACTCGATCTACGACGCCCTGCTCGGTGAGGTGCCCCTCGCCGACATCATCAAGCCGACCGACCTGCCCTCGCTGTTCCTCGCGCCCGCGACCCACGATCTGGTCGGCGCCGAGCTCGAGCTCATCTCGGCCGAGCGCCGCGAGCGCTTCCTCGCCGACGCGATCGCGACGGTGGCAGACGACTACGACTACATCGTGATCGACTGCCCGCCGTCGCTGGGCCTGCTCACGCTCAACGCGCTGGTCGCCGCCGACGGCGTCGTCGTGCCGATGCAGGCGGAGTACTTCGCGCTCGAGGGCCTGTCGGCGCTGACCGGCACCATCGAGAAGATCCGCGCGGCCTACAACCCCACCCTCACGATCCTCGGGGTCGTGTTCACGATGTACGACGGGCGGCTCTCGGTCGCGAACCAGGTGCGCGACGAGGTGCTCCTCCACTTCAAGGACAAGGTCTTCGAGACAACCGTGCCCCGCAACGTCCGCCTCTCCGAAGCACCGAGCCACGGCAAGCCCGCCCTGCTCTACGACCTGCGCTGCGCGGGCACCACCAGCTACCTCGCGATCGCGCAGGAGTTCGTCCATCGCTGTCCGTCGCTGGTCCCGTCGACGGGCGCCGGGGACGTATGAGCGACACGAAGAAACGCGGGCTCGGGCGTGGGCTCGGGGCGCTCCTCGGAGGCCCCCGCGCAGCCAGCGAAGTCATGGTGACGGCGGTCTCCGCGACACCCTCGCCGGTCGCGACCGCCTCGGCGGTGGCGCGCAAGTACTTCTCGGTCGGGATCGAGGATCTGTATCCGAGCCCGGAGCAGCCCCGCCGGATCTTCGACGAGACCAAGCTCCGCGAGCTGGCAGACTCGATGGTGGTGCACGGCGTGATCACGCCGCTGGTGATCCGGCCGCGCCCCGCCGGTGGCTACTACCTGATCGCCGGCGAGCGCCGGTGGCGGGCGGCGCAACGCGCGGGGATCCACGAGCTCCCGGTGGTCGTCCAGGACATCGTCGAGTCCGTCGCGTTCGAGCGCGCGCTCGTCGAGAACCTCCAGCGCGCGGATCTCGGTCCGCTCGAGGAGGCCGCGGCCTACCACCGCCTCGTCGACGAGCTCGGCTACACGCAGGACCGCATCGCGGAGCAGCTCGGCAAGGACCGCAGCACGATCGCCAACATGATGCGGCTCCTCAAGCTGCCCGCGCCCGTCCGCCAGCTCGTCGAGGACGAGCAGCTCTCGATGGGGCACGCCCGCGCGCTGCTCGGGCTCGAGGATCCCACCACGATCGAGCGCCTCGCGCACACGATCGTCGATGGCGACCTGTCGGTCCGTGCCGCCGAGCAACTCGTCAAGCAGACCCGCCAGCCGAGCACCAAGCCGGAGCGCCCCGCGCGCCCCGGCAAGACCGCGGCGGTCCGCGACCTCGAAGAGCGCCTCACCCGCGCGCTCGGCGGCCCCGTCGTGATCACCGAGGATGCGCCCGGCAAGGCTGGCCGGATCGAGATTCGCTACATGAATCTCGACCACCTCGAGAAGCTGCTCGACCGACTGTTGTAGGCTGACCTGCCATGACGGACCGCGAACACGATCGCATGCCGTATCGCGTGCACGTGGAGTTCCGCACGGCCTCGTCGTTCCTCGTCGCCTACTCCGTGAACCTGTCACGTGGCGGCCTGTTCCTCGAGACCGACGAGGACGTCCCGACCGGCTCGGTCATCGATCTCGACCTGCGGGTCCCGGGCAGCGAGATGCTCAACCTGTCGGGCGTCGTGACGTGGCGACGACCGAGCGACAGCCCGGACGGCCCACCCGGGCTCGGCATCGAGTTCCAGGACGTGCTGCCGACGCTCGGCACCACGATCGATCGCCTCGTCAGCACGTTCCACGGCGTCCACATCCTCGTGTTGTCGGGCGATCGCCAGGATCGCACCACGCTCGCGCGCCTCATCAAGTCGATCATCTCCACCGCCGAGATCGTCCTGGCGGCCGACGCCGGCGTCGCTCGCTCGCTGATGAGCGGCGAGCTCGACCTCGCCGTGATCGACGTCGACTTCGACACCGATGGCGCCCTCGCCGCGGTCCGGGCGGCCAAGGAGCAGATCCCGCCGGTGCCCACCGTCGCGATCTCGACGAACCCGAAGCTGCGCGAGACGGCGCGGGCCGCGGGCGCAGACGAGCTCGGCACCAATCCGCCGGCGTTCGCCGAGCTCCAGCTCCTGCTCGTGCGCGCGCTCAGCAAGCCGGTCCTGGTGCGCCAGACCGTCATGCCACCGCCCTCGTCGTCGACCTGAGCTGGGAGTCGATCGGCGTGTCAGCCGAACCTCATTCGGGCGCAGACTCGACGCTGGCTCGCACATCCTGATCGGGTCGGGTTTACAATGGCGCATCGCCAACCGCGCCAACGCATCCGTCATCCTGAACAACCTTGGTCACGCGGCACGCGACACCATGGTCAAGACACCGCGTTCGACGATCGTTCCGACGATCGTCGCGCCCTCGACCGCCGGGGCACGTGCGGTCGGAGTGATCGCCGAGCTATCGCGTCATCACCACGACAACCTCCTTCGACCGGGCGAGATCATCGGGCAAGGTGGCATGGGAGTGGTCCGTGCCGCGGAGCAAGTCGAGCTCGGCCGCAGCGTCGCGGTGAAGACGCTCCGCGACGATCGCAAGGCTCCGGGAGCCGCCCTCGATCTGCTCCGCGAGGCGTGGGTGACCGGCGCGCTCGAGCACCCGAACATCGTCCCGGTCCACTACCTCGTGCTCGACGACACCGGCACGCCGTCGATCGTGTTGAAGCGGATCAGCGGCGTCGAATGGAGCACGGTGATCGACGACGCGCACGCCGTCTCCCAGCGGTTCGGTGGACACGACCTGCTCGCATGGAACC
>JAPLLF010001296.1 GCA_026387715.1 Pseudomonadota bacterium | reverse complement strand
TCGCGGACCCGCACGAACACGAGATCATCGCGACAGCCGTACGCCAGGTCGCACGCGCTGTCGTCGGGGAGCGCGACGTCCTCGGTGCGAGACACCGGCTTCAACGCCCCCGCGGCGACCGGGGCGTCGTAGAACGCGTTCGTGAGCAGCTCCTCGGCGACATTCTGGAGCAGCTCGATGTGGCGCTTCCCGATCCCTTTGCCCTCGAAGAACTCGCTCATGCGCTCCAGCCGCGCCACGCGCTTGTTGGCGTGCGTCAGGCGAACGCGGCGGCCGGTCACCGTGGGCTCGAGCCAGTCCAGCAACCGCAGGTTGGTGCCCCCGATCGATTGCAGGATGTTCGGGAAGTGCAGCTCGGCCATCGGATGCTCGAGCATGGCCTTGCTCACCACGTGCGAGAGCCATGGATACTGGAACAAGTTGACCGCGTTCTGCAGCGACTCGTCGCAGATCGCGATGATCGTCCCGGGTATCGTCACGTGGTCGATCTCGGCGATGATCTCGAGCGTCGTGTCGTCCACGAACGACACCATCTTGGGATCGCGGGTCGCGTCCAGGAACTCCTTCGCGGAGCTCACGACGATCCCACCCGTCCGTTCGCACAACATGTGCTGCAACGGCTTAGATACCCAGATGACCGGCTTCACCCCCTACACTTTAACATTGAACGGACGGGGGGAATGTTCCAGGGGACCAAGTTTTGTGAAGTACGAGAGGGGAGGTACGCCGTCGAGACCTGCCCACCCGGAGAGGCGACTCAGTTGCAGCGCTTCTCGCAGATCTTGCGACCGTTCTGCCAGAAGCACTCGGTCCGACACGGCCGGCGGGTGTGGACGATGCAGCCTCCGAGGAAGCTCGCGAGCAACGTCGTGACGACGAGGCGGCGGACGTTCGTCATGATCAGTGCTTGTCCGGCTTGTTGGCGGCCTCGGCGGCGAGCTTGATCTCGGCCTGCGCCTGCGTCAGGAGGTCCTTGGCCTTCGCGGCGTGACCACCGAGATCGTACTCGTTGGCCTTCTGCGCGTCGGTCAGCTTGACGATCGCCTCGTCGCACGCCTTCTTCGCGGCGATCAGATTGGGATGCCCCACCATCGCGCCCTTCGCGAGCGCGAACCCGAGCGGCAGCACGACGGCGGCGGAAACCACGACGCCCATGATCTTGGATTGAATCGACATGTCCCCAATATACGCGAACTGGGTATAACTCCGACGCTCGCGTGACGATGACGTCGGAGGTCGGGTCGACGGCCAACAGATACGAGATCCTCGCGAAGCTCGCGACCGGGGGCATGGCCGAGATCTTCCTCGCGCGGGGCGTCGGCGCGGTCGGGGTCGCCCGCTACGTCGTGCTCAAGCGGATCCTGCGCGAGTTCGCATCGAACGTGAGCTTCGTGCGGATGTTCATCGACGAGGCGCGGCTGGTCGCGCAGCTGCAGCATCCCAACATCGCGCAGGTCCACGACGTCGGACAGCTCGGAGACTCGTACTTCTTCACGATGGAGTACGTGCACGGCGAGACCGTGCGCGCGTTGCTGTCCCAGACGCGGAAGCATCGCCGCCAGTTCCCGCTCGGCGCGGTGCTGACGATCGCGGCGGGCGCGGCCGTCGGCCTCCATCACGCGCACGAGCGGCTGTCGCTCGACGGCAAGCCGCTCGGCATCGTGCACCGCGACGTCACGCCGTCGAACGTGATGGTCAGCTTCGAGGGCAACGTCAAGGTGCTCGACTTCGGCGTCGCCAAGGCCGGCGACCGCGCGAGCGAAACGAAGTCGGGCACCATCAAGGGCAAGACGAGCTACCTGTCGCCCGAGCAGTGCCAGAGCATGGAGCTCGACCGCCGCAGCGACCTGTTCTCGCTCGGCATCGTGATGTGGGAGATGCTGACGTGCGAGCGGCTGTTCCGGCTCGGCAGCGAGTTCGAGTCGATGTCGGCGATCGTCAACACCGACGCCGCCCCGCCATCCTCGATCAACCCCCAGGTGCCGCCGGACGTCGACGCGCTCGTCAAGAAGTTGCTCGCGCGCGACCGCGCGGATCGGTTCGACACCGCCCAGGCGGTGATCGATGCGATCGAGGACATCGCCGTCCACCACCAGGTGAAGCTGTCGGCGTCGGTCCTCGTGCGCATGATGCGCGACACGTTCGGCAGCCCCCCGAGCCGTGGATCGTGCTCGAGCAGCAGAAGCTGTCCGCCCCGACCGTGACGGTCACCGCCGACCTCGGCGACCGCGAGGAGGTCCAGCTCCAGCAGCTGCCCGGGCTCGAGCTCGTCGATCAGACCGGCCGACGGATCACGACCGACGACTCCGGCGCGATCGATCCAGACCTGATCCCGGACGACGACCTCGCGATTCCGCGCGCCCCGGTGTTGCCCGCCGACGACGGCGACGTGGGTGGCGATGACGACGTCGACCACAGCGTGCCGAGCGCGCCGAGCGCGCCGATGGAGGATCATCCGACGACGCGATGGAACCTCGTCGCGCCGGCCGCGACGAAGAAGATGAAGACGATCACGATCCCGAGCCGCGGAGCGCGCGAACCGCGCGCGTGGACGCCGGTGGCGGGCATCCCGGTCCCACCCGCCATCGGCCGCACGCCGACGCCGTCCCGGGTGCGCGACGAGTCACCGACGATCCCGCGGCCGATCACCGGCCCACCGATGCCACGCCCGGTCACCGGTCCGCCGCTGCCGCCGCTCGACGACGAGCTCGCGCCGATCGCAGCCATCCCGAGCGACGCGGTCCCGCGGCTCCCACCAGCGACCGCGCTGGCGAACCTGGACACCGCGCCCCTCGAGATGGTGAACCAGAAGACCGTGCCGCTACCGCGGATCGTGGTCGGTCCGGACGCCGGACATGATACGACGGCCGCCGCGAACGCACCGACGGCGCCGCTGATCCTCCCGCTGATCGCCGAGCCATCGAGGCCGACGACGATCCCCGAGGATGTCGACACCATCGAGCCCGACCTCGACCGGCCGCCGACCTCGCCGCTCACACGCTATCGGCTTCCGGTCGCGGTCGGCGGCATGCTCCTGCTCGTCGTCATCCTCTACGCGGCGACGCGCGGTGGGGACCGTCCGCAGGTCGCGGCCCGCGAGGTGCTCGTGCGCGACGCCGCCGTCGTCGCGGTGCTGCCCATCGATGCCGCCGCACCGCTCGACGCGATGGTGCCGCCCGATGCGCGGGTCGTGCTCGCGCCACCAGACGCCGCGGTCGTCGTTCCGCAGCCGCCTCCCCGGTGGACCAAGGCGAGCCTCGTGAAGCTCTACGAGGCCACGCAGTACGGAAACCTCGTCACCCAGTGCGCCGCCGGCGGCGTGAACGCCGACGCGTCGATCTGCGTCATGGCGGCGTGCCGCGCCGGCAACGCGCCCCGGGCGAAGCAGTGGTACGCGCTCACGCCGGCGAGGCGTCGCGCCGCGCTGCTCACCACGTGCCTGACCCTGGGCGTGCACGTCGATGGCAGCCAGACCACGCCCAGCAGCGACTGAGGGCTCACGGCTCGATTCTGATCCCGGCGGTTTGACTCGGGGGTCGATGGGTCGGACGCTTGGCCGTGGCCGTCAAGAATTACGTCCTGGATACCAACGTCCTCCTCCACGACGCCCGCGCGTTCTACGCGTTCGCCGACAACAACGTGATCATCCCGATCTACGTGATCGAGGAGATCGACACGTTCAAGAAGGACCAGTCCGAGCTCGGGCGCAACGCACGCCAGGTCGCGCGCCTGCTCGACAAGCACCGCAGCGAGGGCGGCCTCAACCAGGCGCAGCCGATGGAGAACGGCGGCACCGTGCGCGTCGCGCTCGCCAGAAACCCCGTCAAGAACCCCAGCTACGACTCGCGTTCGATGGATCAGCGGATCCTCGAGACCGCGCTCGAGGTTCGCGAGGAGAGCCCCGGCCTGGCGACCGTGCTCGTCACCAAGGACGTCAACATGCGCATCCGCGGGGATGCGCTCGGCCTGCAGACGGTCGACTTCGAGCCCGAGCACATCCAGATCGAGGAGCTCTACGCGGGGCACCGCGAGCTCAATGTCCCGGTCAGCGTGGTCGAGACGTTCTACACCGAGGGCAGCGTCGCCATCGACGCGCCCGGGCTGCACCCCAACGAGTACCTCACGCTCAAGGACGAGAGCGGCAAGAGCGCGCTGGTGCGCTGGGATGCCGGTACCACCAAGGCCCAGCCGGTCAAGAAGCTGCGCGAGGGCGTGTGGGGCATCAAGCCCAGGAACAAGGAGCAGCACTTCGCGCTCGACCTCTTGCTCGACGACAACATCAAGCTGGTCACGCTCGTCGGCAAGGCCGGCACCGGCAAGACGTTGCTCGCGATCGCCGCGGGCCTGCAGAAGGTCACCGAGGAGCAGGTGTTCTCCAAGCTCCTGGTGTCGCGTCCGATCTTTCCGCTCGGCCGCGACATCGGCTACCTCCCCGGCGACATCGAGGAGAAGCTCAACCCGTGGATGCAGCCGATCTACGACAACCTCGAGCTTCTGCTCGGGCTCAACAAGGGTGACAAGAAGGACGGTCGCAGCTCGACCGAGCTGATCGAGCTCGGCTTCGTCGAGGTCGAGCCGCTCACGTACATCCGCGGGCGCTCGTTGCCCAACGTGTTCATGATCGTCGACGAGGCGCAGAACCTGACGCCGCACGAGGTCAAGACGATCATCACGCGCGCCGGCGAGGGGACGAAGATCATCCTGACCGGCGATCCGTATCAGATCGACAACCCGTACCTCGACTCGTCGAACAACGGCATCACGACGGTGGCCGAGCGGTTCAAGGAGCAGGCGCTGGCAGGGCACATCATCCTCACGAAGGGCGAGCGCTCGCCGCTCGCCGAGCTCGCCACCCAGATCCTGTGAAGCTCGTCG
>JAPLLF010000194.1 GCA_026387715.1 Pseudomonadota bacterium | reverse complement strand
GATCTGCGCATCCTCGGGACCTACGCGACGGCGCGCTCGCTATAACCGACGGCATGCGCGCCGTTCGAATCCACGAGCTCACCGGGCCCAGCGCCCTCCGCGTCGACACCGACGTGCCGGACCCGACCCCTGGCCCGTCCGACATCGTGATCGAGGTGCGCGCCGCGGGCGTGAACTTCCCCGACGTGCTGCAGACCTACGGCAAGTACCAGTTCAAGCCGACGCCGCCGTTCTCCCCGGGCGGCGAGGTCTCCGGAGTGGTCTCGGCGGTGGGCGCGCGCGTGACCCGCTTCACCGTCGGCGAGCGCGTCGCCGCCACCGCGCTGTCCGGGGGCTTCGCCGAGCAGCTCGCCGTGCCGGAGGCCGCGGCGGTGAAGCTCCCCGAGACCGTGAGCTTCGAGGTCGGCGCGGCGACGCTGCTCACCTACGCGACGACGTATCACGCGCTCGTCGATCGCGCGGCGCTCGCCAAGGGCGAGACCCTGCTCGTGCTCGGCGCCGCGGGTGGCGTCGGCATCGCGGCGGTCGAGCTGGGGCGCGTGCTCGGCGCGCGCGTGATCGCGGCCGCGTCGTCGCCCGAGAAGCTGGCGCTCACCGGCGGCAACGGCGTCGACATCGTCTACGATCCGGTCGGTGGCGCGCTCGCCGAGACCGCGCTGCGCGGCATCGCCTGGCAAGGGCGCTACCTCGTCGTCGGCTTCGCGTCGGGTGACATCCCGAAGATCCCGCTCAACCTCGTGCTCCTCAAGGGTTGTCAGGTCGTCGGCGTGTTCTGGGGCGCGTTCGCGATGCGCGAGCCGGCCCGCAACCGCGAGCACGCCGAGCAGATCTTTCGCTGGGTCGCCGACGGTTCGTTGAACCCACATGTGGACCTGGTGTTGCCGTTCGACCAGGCGGCCGACGCGCTCCAGCGCCTCGAGCGCCGGCAGGTGAAGGGAAAAGTGGTCCTCGTCCCGTGACGCGCGGGCTGGTGATGGGCCGTGATGAATCTGGTCGTCTTCGTCGCCAGGTCGGCCATGCTTGGGGATGCGGTGGTGGTGGCAAAGGTGGCAACGTGCGCTTCCTCTCCTGACGCTCGTCGGCTGCGCGACGCCGACCCGATCGTCGCACGTGATCCTCGCGCAGGCGGCGAACGCCCCGAGCGTCGAGCAGCGGGCGGCGCCGCTCGTGGGCGACACGCTCCCCGATCCCACGTGCCCGGACGGCGATGCGGTCGTGCGCGTCGAGGGCGGGACCGAGCGTGGCAAGGTCTGCGCGGCGAGCGCGGCCGAGCTCGGGCTGACCGTCGTCGATCTCCAGGACGCGTGGACGCCGTCGATGTTCGCGCCGACCGGCGCGCTCACCCCGAACATCCGCGCGACCTACCTCACGCTCGCGGCGCGCGACGACGCCGACGCGCTCGCCGAGCTCTACGGCGTGGTGCCGTCGCTCGCGATCGTCCGCGCGCGGCTCGCCGACGACGCCCGCCATGCGTGTCACGCCGCGATCGACGGCGCGCCGATCGCCAGGCTCGCGCGGTCGTGGTCGCAGGACGACGCGGCGACCACCCAGGCCGGCGAGGCCACGCGGGTGTGGCTCGGCAAGGCCCTCGAGCAGGAGCGCGTCAAGCGCAAGCTCGCCGACCTCGCCGCGCTGGCGGAGGTCTCTGCGGTCGCGCCGCGCTACGCGCGCTGGAAGGCGCTCGACGATCGGCACGCCGGCCTCGTCGCGGCCCAGCAGCACTTCGGCTGCGAGCACACGCTCGACGCGAAGTACGCCGACGGTACGATCACGTGGCGCACCGGCAACGCGACCGAGCTGTTCCAGCGCCGCAACTTCCTGATGCCCAACGAGCGCCTCGATGAGGAGACGCGCGACGCGCTCCAGATCGACAGCCGCGAGCTCGACTACCGCCTCGCGCTGCGCATCCTGCGCGAGCGCGTCGTCGACGCGGCGGGGCTGATCGAGGACGGCACCGCCGGCGCCGGCCCGCAGCCGGTCATGGGGCGCTTGCTCGATCCCGCCGCGATGCGCGCGGCGCGCGGCCACGAGGCGCCGCTGCCCAACGGCGCGCCGGATCTCGTGAGCGCCGCGACCGACGTGGCCGCGACCCAGCTCGGCTGGCGCGATCCGGTGGCGGTGCGCGCGTTCCTCGACCGGCACCCGGGCGGCACGCGCGTCGCGCTCGCGCTGCCGCCAGTCCCCGCCTACCACGCCGCGCACATGGAGCTGTCCGCGGTGATCGATCGCGGCGACGTCTATTACGACGAGCGGCCGATCCCGCGCCGGGTCGCGCATCGCCCGACGATCGTGGTCTCGGTCGACGACCACGGGATCAAGCGCCCGCTCGTCCGCTGGCCGACGACCATCGGCGGCTGGTCCGATCAACGCACGACCGACGGCGACACCGTCCAGCGATGGAAGGAGTCGGACGTCGGGCCGCGGGTGTGGCGCGATCTCTACGCCGGTCCGACCTGGCTCCCGCCGAAGACCACCCCCGACAAGGATCTCGTCAAGAACCTCTACAACGGTCACTGGGCGCTCAAGAAGGAGCTGCTGGGTCCGGGGCCGCACGCCGCGTTCGGGATGTCGCTGCTCGTGCATCACCAGGTCTTCCAGCAGAAGGACGGGACCGAGCGGTTCGACGACAACGGCATCGGCACGCACGGCTCGGCGAGCGTCACCTCGATCGTCAACGGCACGAGCCATGGCTGTCACCGGCTCTACAACCAGCTGGCCGTTCGGCTGTCGGACTTCTTGCTCCGCCACCGCGACCACGTCGTGAAGGGCGAGCAGCCGGAGCGCTACGTGCGCGCGGTGAACTACAAGGAGAGCTTCGTCGCGAAGGTCGACACCCGCGGCTTCCTGTACGAGCTGACCCCGCCGGTGCCGGTCGTGGTCACCCGCGGCAACGTGCTGTCGCCCCGCAAGGCGCCTCCGAAGGGCGCCGTCTACAAGCCGACGCCGTAGCTGCGACCGATTGTCGCGCCGATCGCCCCCACCTGGGCGGTTCGGTCGCGCATCAACTTGCCGCAGCGTCACCGTCGACGATCTGCGCCATAACGCGCATCTCAGCCTCGGGATGTCGCGCACGAGACCGATTCGTGCGACTTCACGTCGCGGACAAACCGACCCCATGACGTTGCGCCTCGACCGCCCCATATGGTGAAAACGTCCCAGTTATTTCGGGTGTGTGGCGTAAGTCGGTCACCTAGGAACACGGATGCAGAGATTCATCTTCCCTGAATGGACCGAGCAACTGAAGAAGTGGGTGGGGCTGCTGGCTCTCGGCGCCCCCGTCTACCTCGTCTTGCTCATCATGTACGGCGTGAAACCAGAGGCGATCCGGATCGGGTACCAACCCGATCAACCGGTCCCGTACTCGCATGCGCTCCACGCGGGTGAGCTGGGGATGGACTGTCGGTATTGCCACACCGTCGTCGACCGGGCCGCGAAGGCCGCGGTGCCGCCGGCGGCGACCTGCATGAACTGCCACACGACGGTGAAGAAGGACTCGGAAGCGCTGCTCCCGATCCGCACCGCGTACGCAGACATCGCGCCGGTCAAGTGGACCCGGGTCACGGATCTTCCTGACTACGTCTACTTCAACCACTCCGCGCACGTGAATGCGGCGGTCGGCTGCGAGACCTGCCATGGCCGCATCGATCAGATGGTCAAGGTCTACCAGGCCAAGCCGCTGACGATGGAGTGGTGCATGGGTTGCCACCGCGACCCGGCGCCGTTCCTCCGCGACCCGGAGAACGTCACGAAGATGGGTTACGTGCCAGCGCCGAACGAGGGTCAGGACGTGATGAAGCGTAACGACATCCATCCCCCCATCAACTGCTCGACCTGTCACCGCTGAAGGAGTCGAGGATGTCCGCCGAAGAAAAAGACGACGTCGCGCTCGGGAACGATCACTCCGATCATTCCGATCATTCCGAGCACTCCGACCACGACGACCACGACCCTGCGCTCGACATCGGCCCCACGCCTGCGCACGGCTACTGGCGCACGCTCGCCGAGCTCGAGGGCAACGCCAAGCTCCAGGAGAACGGGCGCACCAACCGCGAGTTCCCGCCGGGCGCCGGCGAGCACGACCGCCCGATCGATCCGCTGTCGCGTCGGAACTTCTTCCAGCTGATGGGCGCATCGATGGCGCTCGCAGGCGTCGGCGCGTGTCGCTACGAGAAGGAAGAGATCATCCCGCTCGCGCGCCGCCCCGAGGATCAGACCCCGGGCGTCACGACGCAGTACGCGACGGTCTACGACCTCGGTGGCGTCGCGACGCCGCTGCTCGCGACCTCGTACGAGGGCCGCCCGATCCACCTGGAGGGCAACGCCGAGCACCCGTGGCACGGCGGCGGCATCGTCGCCGGCACCCAGCGCCACGCCGGCATCTCGACGTTCGTCCAGGCGTCGATCCTGCACCTCTACGATCCGGATCGCAGCAAGGGCGTCACCCACGAGGGCAAGGGCTCGACGATCGACGCGTTCCGCACCGCGGTCGCGACGATGCGCAAGAGCCTCGGCAAGGCGGGGCGCATCCTCGCGGAGTCGTCGTCGTCGCCGACGCTCCAGCGCCTCAAGCTCGCGCTCGGCTCCACCGTCCAGTGGCACGAGTACGAGGCCGTCTCGTACGACAACGAGCGCGCCGGCAACAAGCTCGCGTTCGGTCGCCCGCTGCGCTCGCTCGCCAAGCTCGACAAGTGCACGACGATCGTCACGCTCGACGCGGACATCTTCATCGACCACCCGGCCGCGCACCGCTACAGCCGCGACTTCGCGAAGAGCCGCCGCATGGACGGCTCGCTCGGCGTCGGCAAGATGAACCGCCTGTGGTCGGTCGAGGCGCAGTTCACGCACACCGGCGCGATGGCGGATCACCGCCTCGCGATGCGCAGCGAGCACGTCCTGCCGTTCGCCAAGGCGCTCGACGTCGAGCTCGGCGGCGGCGGAGCGAAGGTCGAGTCGAGCTTCCTCGGCGACGCCAACGTCCGCACCTACCTCTCGGTGCTCGCGCAGGAGCTCGCCGACAACAAGCGCAAGGGGTTGTCGTCGATCGTCGTCGCGGGCCGTCGTCAGCCGGCCGAGGTGCACGCCATCGTCGCGCACATCAATGCCACGCTGAACGCGACCGCCGTGCTCGACTACTACGAGGACGCCGACCAGGAGCGTCAGCCGCACCTCGCGTCGATCACCGCGCTCGCCAAGGACCTCGAGGCGAACAAGGTCCAGACGCTCATCATCCTCGGTGGCAACCCGGTCTACGACGCCCCCGCGGATCTCAACTTCGGCGCGCTGCTCGCGAAGGTGCCGGAGTCGGTGCACCTGTCGGAGTACGTCGACGAGACCTCGAAGGTCGCCAAGTGGCACGTCAACAAGGCGCACTTCCTCGAGGCGTGGAACGACGCCCGCACGCTCGACGGCACCTACACGCTCGCCCAGCCGCTGATCGCGCCGATGTTCGGCGCGATCAGCTCGATCGAGCTGCTCGCGCTGCTCGTCGGTAACGAGGAGTCGGGCGAGGCGCTCGTCAAGAAGACGCACGCCGAGCTCAAGTTCTCGCCGCTGTCGTGGCGCGCGCACGTCGCCGCCGGGTTCGTCGCGGACAGCGCGCGGGCGCCCGCGCCCGCGGCGCAGCCGAACCTCCCGGCCGCCGAGCTCAGCGAGAGCCAGAAGCAGGGCTTCTCGAAGCGCAAGAACGGCGACATCGAGGTCACGTTCGCGGTCTCGAGCTTCTCCTTCGACGGTCGCTTCGCGAACAACGCGTGGCTGCAGGAGACCCCGGACTTCCTCTCGAAGGTCACCTGGGACAACTACGCGCTCGTCGGGCCCGAGACCGCGCAGATCTGCGCGGTCGAGAACGACACGATGATCCGCGTGGCGATCAACGGCAAGACGCTCGATCTGCCCTGCTACACGATTCCCGGACAGGCGGCCGGCACGATCACGCTCGTCCTCGGTGGCGGTCGGACGGCAGCCGGCAAGGTCGGCGGCGACGGCGACCGCAAGGTCGGCTTCGACACCAACAAGGTGCGCACGACGACCGGCTTCGACATCGGGCTCAAGGCGACCGTCACGTCGGTCGGCGACAAGTTCGAGCTCGCGAGCGTCCAGGAGCACTGGGACATCCGCAGCGGCCTCGTCAAGAGCGTCACCTCCGAGGGCATCGCCGAGCGGCTCCCGCTGCTCATCCGCGAGACCACGGCGGCCGCGTTCGTCGAGCGCCCCGACTGGCGCGCCGAGCCCGAGGAGGAGTTCTTCAACGACCTCAACCTCGCCGGCAACACGGACAAGCCCGAGAAGGGCGGCTTCTCGCTGTTCAAGGAGAAGGACTACACCGGCCACCGCTGGGGCATGGCGATCGACCTGTCGACCTGCACGGGCTGCAACTCGTGCACGGTCGCGTGTCAGTCGGAGAACAACATCCCGGTCGTCGGCAAGCAGGAGGTGATGAACAACCGCGAGATGAGCTGGATGCGCATCGATCGGTACTTCGCCGGCTCGCCCGAAGATCCGCAGGTCGTCCACCAGCCGGTGGGCTGCCAGCACTGCGAGCAGGCCCCCTGCGAGCAGGTCTGTCCCGTCGGTGCGACGACGCACTCCGACGAGGGCCTCAACGACATGGCCTACAACCGCTGCATCGGCACGCGCTACTGCGCGAACAACTGCCCGTACAAGGTTCGTCGGTTCAACTTCCTCGACTGGAACAAGGAGTTCCGCGAGGCGCGGAACAAGGTTCGTCGCCTGCTGTTCAACCCGGACGTCACCGTCCGCATGCGTGGCGTGATGGAGAAGTGCACGTACTGCGTGCAGCGCATCCAGAACGCCAAGATCAAGCAGAAGGCGGAGCACCGGGCGCACTGGCCCGAGGACGCCCCGGCGACGCTCGAGGACGGCGCGATCGTGACCGCGTGTCAGGCCGCGTGCCCGACCGAGGCGATCGTGTTCGGCGATCTCTCCGACAAGGACAGCCGGATCGCGAAGCTCGCGGACGATCGTCGGAGCTACGGCCTGCTCCCCGAGACGTACACCAAGCCGCGCACGCGATTCCTCGCGCGCGTGCGTAACCCGAACCCGAAGATGCCGAAGACGAATGTTGCGGCCGGGGGTCACGAATGAGCACCGAAGACAACACCGTGGACGCCGGCGGATCACACCACGACGACGAGTCCTCACACGGCGACATCCACGCGCCGGGCAAGGCGCGCGAAGCGTTTCGTCAGGTCACCAAGGACGTCGCCTGGGTCGCCGAGGCGCCCAAGCCGCACAAGCTGTGGCTCGCGCTGTTCGGCATCGCCGTCGTCCTCACGATGATCGGCGTCTACTGCATCTACGTGCTCGTCACGACCGGCATCGGCGTCTGGGGTAACTCCAACACCGTCTGCTGGGCGTGGGACATCACGAACTTCGTCTGGTGGATCGGTATCGGTCACGCCGGCACGCTGATCTCCGCCGTCCTCTTCCTGACGCGGCAGAGCTGGCGCACGAGCATCAACCGCGCCGCCGAGGCGATGACGATCTTCGCCGTCATGTGCGCCGGCTTGTTCCCGCTCCTCCACACCGGCCGTCCGTGGCTCGCGTGGTGGATGATCCCGCACCCGAACGACATGGGCATGTGGCCGCAGTTCCGCAGCCCGCTGATGTGGGATGTGTTCGCGGTCACGACCTACGCGACCACGTCGATCCTGTTCTGGTTCATGGGCCTCGTCCCCGACCTCGCGACGTTCCGCGATCGGTGCTCGGCGCGTGGGCAGCACCTCCGCGCCGCCATCTACGGCGTCGTGTCGCTCGGCTGGCGCGGCTCGGCCCGCCAGTGGCACCGCTACGAGCGTGCGTACCTGATCCTCGCGGGGCTCTCGACCCCGCTCGTGTTCTCGGTGCACTCGGTCGTGTCGTTCGACTTCGCGACCTCGCAGCTCCCCGGCTGGCACACGACGATCTTCCCGCCGTACTTCGTGGCCGGCGCGATCTTCTCGGGCTTCGCCATGGTGCTGACGCTGATGCTGCCGGCGCGGCACATCTTCAACCTCAAGCACATCATCAAGCAGAACCACATCCACGCGATGTGCAAGATCCTCCTCGCGACCGGCATGATGGTCGGGCTCGCCTACGCGACGGAGTTCTTCATCGCCTGGTACTCGGGCAACATCTACGAGAAGTTCGCCTTCATCAACCGCGCGTTCGGTCCGTTCTGGTGGTCGTACTTCGCGATGATCGGCTGCAACGTCCTGATCCCGCAGTTCTTCTGGTTCAAGAAGGTGCGTGAGAACCCCGTCCTGGTGTTCATCCTCTGCATCTTCGTGAACATCGGGATGTGGTTCGAGCGCTTCGTCATCATCGCGACGTCGCTCGCGCGCTCGTACCTGCCGGGTCAGTGGAGCTACTACTCGCCGACCCGCTACGACGTCGGCTTGTTCGTCGGCACGATCGGCCTGTTCTTCACCTTGTTCCTGTTGTTCTTCCGGTTCCTCCCGGTCATCGCGATGTCCGAGGTCAAGGGCGTGATGCCCGAAGCCCACGCGGGGAAGAGGCACTGAGGTCCCATGTCGAACGCTGATAAACACGATCATCACGATCACGACGCTGACGAGCCGCAGGCCCTCCCGGCCGACGGTGACCTGCACGGGTTGCTCGCCGAGTACGACACGCCGGGCGAGCTCGTCGAGGCGGCGCGCAAGGTGCGCGATGCCGGCTTCACCGAGTTCGATTGCTACAGCCCGTTCCCGGTGCACGGCATCGACGAGGCGATGGGCATCAAGCGCACCATCCTCCCGGTGCTGATCTTCGGTGGCGGCTTCACCGGCCTCATCCTGGGGCTGCTGCTCCAGTGGTGGACCAACGCGTTCAACTGGCCGTGGAACATCTCCGGCAAGCCGACGTGGTCGATCCCGGCGAACATCCCGATCGGCTTCGAGACCACGATCCTCCTGTCGGTGTTCACCACGTTCTTCGGGATGTGGACGCTCAACAAGCTGCCGCAGGTGTGGCATCCCCTGTTCCGTAACGAGCGCTTCAACCGCGTCACCGACGACGGCTTCTTCCTCGGCATCGAAGCCAAGGATCGCCGGTTCGATGCGGAGACGACCACCAAGCTGCTCAGCGACGCCGGCGCGATCGGCATCGACAAGATCCACCTCGATCCGGATCCCGCCAAGAAGGTGATGCCGAAGTGGATCTTCGCCGTCATCGCCGCGACCACCGCGCTCGCGCTCATCCCGTTCGCGATCGCCGCCAAGGCGCGCAACTCGAAGTCGAGCGAGCCGCACATCCACATCTTCGCGGACATGGACTTCCAGCCGAAGTACAAGTCCGACGTCGCGATGGACGAGTTCGCCGACTCCCGCGCGAACCGCGGCAACATCGAGGGCACCGTGTCGCGCAACCCGGCGTCGCTCAAGGCCGACGAGGCGTTCTACTACGGCCTCGAGGACGACCCGACGCCGGCGCCCGAGGGTGCGCCTGTCGCCACGGGTCCGGCGAAGCGCTGGATCACCGGGTTCCCCAAGGCGGTCGATGCCGACCAGCGCTTGATGGATCGCGGCAAGCAGCGGTTCGAGATCTACTGCACGCCGTGCCACGGCTACGACGGTCGCGGCGCGGGCACGGTCCCGAACCGCGTCGCGCAGGGCGGTGGGCTGTGGCAGGCCCAGAACCTCGTCGATCCCGGCAAGAAGCTCATCACGATCCCGAACGGTCAGCTGTTCAACACGATCTCCAACGGCGCCGCCACGATGCCGGGCTACGCCGGCCAGATTCCGCACCGCGATCGCTGGGCGATCGTCCTCTACGTGCGCGCGTTGCAGCGCGCACAGAACGCGTCGCTCGACGACGTCCCGGCCGATCAGAAGGGATCGATCCGCTAACGCGGAGGTAACCTATGTCCCACGAAAATACGCTCCACCCCGACGAGAAATACAAGGCCGGCAAGCTCGGCAGCAGTCTCGCCAAGGCGGGTGCCGGTATCGCCGTCGTGTTCCTCGGGATCTCGCTCATCCTCGGATCGATGCACCCCGACGGTCACATGCGGAGGTTCCTGTACTCCTTCGTGATCGGCTGGTCGTACATCTTCTCGATCAGCATCGGCATGCTTTGGCTGATCATCCTCCACTACCTGGTGCGCGGTCGCTGGGTCACCGTGGTCCGTCGCATCTGCGAGGCCATGGCGGGGGCCTTCCCGCTGATCTTCGTGGCCGGCCTGGTGTTCGTGATCCCGCTGCTCGCGGGCTATCAGGACCTCTACTACTGGGCGCACCCCGACGCCGCGAACCCCGAGCTCAACCACACGATGATCCACAAGCTCGTGTGGCTCAACCCGCAGTTCTTCGCGGTGCGCTACGTGATCTACGGCGTGGGCTTCAGCGGCCTCGCCAGCTACTTCCGCAAGTGGTCGCGCGCCCAGGACGCGAGCGGTGATCCCGCGATCTCCGAGAAGCTCCGCATCGCGTCGGCCCCGGCGATGATCCTGTTCTCGGTGCTCACCTGCGCCGCGGCGTTCGACATCCTGATGTCGATGGCGCCGAAGTGGTACTCGACGATCTACGGCGTCAACTTCTGGGGCAGCGCCTGCGTCGGGGCGTTCAGCGCGCTCGCGCTGATCACGATCGGCATCCAGCGCACCGGCCGCCTGACGCGGTCGATCACGCCGGAGCACTACCACGACATCGGTAAGTGGATGTTCTCGTTCACGTTCTTCTGGGCGTACACCGGCTTCTCGCAGTTCATGTTGCAGTGGTACGGCAACATGCCGGAGGAGACGGTCTGGTACAAATACCGGCTGTTCGGCGAGTGGCAGTGGGTGAGCATCGCGATGCTCATCGGCTTCTGGGCGTTCCCGTTCGTGTTCCTGCTGTCGCGGTGGACCAAGCGGATCGTGCCGTCGCTGGTGTTCTTCGCGGTGTGGCAGCTCGTGTTCCACTGGCTCGACCTCTACTGGAACGTGATGCCGCAGTACGACTGGCAGACCGTGTTCCACGAGGGACAGAAGATCGTCATCGGCCCGCTGTCCGGTAACACCGCGATGCACCACGTCGGGTTCTCGCCGATCGACGTCACCGTGTGGCTCGGCCTGATCGGCGTCTTCCTCGTCGGCGTCGGGCGGAACCTGACCGGCAACCTCATCCCGGTGAAGGACCCGACGCTGGGTCTCTCGCTGTCACACGAGAACGTGTAAGGAGTCCGCGATGTCAGGTGGAGAAAAGCGAAACGCCGACAAGGTCAACACGATCGGCATCGTGGTGATCGGCATCTGCGCATCCGTCCTCGTCTATGTCTCGATCGTCGGCCTCCAGGCGTTCTACTCGAACGACTCCTCGGACGTGCAGACGATGGCGGACTACGGCGGGCAGGAGACCGTCGCCAAGGCGCTGCGGGCGGACCAGACGCGCAACATCAACGAGGCGAAGAGCAACGGCAACGGCACCTACTCGATCCCGGTCAAGGACGCGATGAAGCTCGTCCTCGCCGGCGTCAAGGCCGATCCGACGAACCTCGTCCCCGCGATCGGGCCGCAGACCAAGCCGACGATCGACTCCGTGTTCGGCCGGCCCAAGCAGCTGCCGACCGCGACTCCGCCGGCGCCCGCGTCGGTGCCGCCGTCGGTGTTGCCGGGTTCTGATCCCATGGCGCCGGCCGCGGGCTCTGGTTCGGGATCGAATGGTCGTTAGGCGACATACGCTCGTCGGCGCGCTCGTGATGTTCGCGAGCGTCGGGCTCGCGCACGCGCACCCCGATGGGACCGACGCGCCCGAGACGACGCTCAAGGCGCCCGCCTCGCTGGGCGATCAGATCCTGCCGCCGCCGCCGACCTACAAGGCGAACGACGTCACGGTCGAGGAGCACCTCAGCGCGCAGGTACCGCTCGACGCGAAGTTCTCGACCGCCGAGGGCAAGGTCGTCACGCTCGGCGACGTGCTCGCGGACGGCGGCGAGCTGCCGACGATCTTGACCTTCAACTACTCCGACTGTCCGATGCTGTGCAGCGTGATGCTCAACGGGCTGACCGCGGCGCTCCCGGGCATCTCGCAGCCCGCCGCGCAGCTCGGCGACGACCGCAAGGTCGCGTTCCGGGTCGGCGAGCAGTACCGCATCGTGACGATCGACCTCGAGCCGAAGGAGTCGCTCGACAAGCTCGGCAAGCTGCGCGACCGCTACGTCGCGAGGTTGCCCGAGGCGCAGCAGGCGAGGGCCCGCGCGGGTGGCTGGACGTTCCTGGCGGCCATGGGCGACGCGTCGCAGATCAAGCGCGTCGCGGACGCGGTCGGCTTCAAGTACACCTACGTCACCGAGCGCGCCGAGTGGGCGCACCCGGCGGCGTTGATCTTTCTCTCGTCGGTGGGACGGGTGACTCGCTATGTCTACGGGATCGAGTTCCCGCTCGACACGATGCGCGAGTCGATCCTCGCGGCCGGGACCGCGGAGCCCAAGGCCGCGTCCGGGTACATGTTGCGTTGCTATCACTACGACCCCGAGGCGAACAGCCACGCACGCGCAGGCGTCACCGCATTGCGTGTGGGTGCGGGAGGGTTCGTCGTCTTGCTGGCCGGACTGGGTGTGCTCCACCTGGTGCGGCGAAACCGTTCGGAGGCACTACGATCATGAGCTCTCCACGTAAGCGGCTCTCCAGAGGAGCACGCGTCCTCGTCGCGATCGGCCTGTCCGCATCGCTGACCTCGATCCTCGCCTTCTCGTTGTTCCAAGGAACCGCGAACGCCCAACCGACGGGGAGCGCCGGCAGCGGCACGCCTGCTGGGAGCGGGACGCCGACTCCGATGCCGATGCCGACGCCGACCACCGGCTCCGGCTCGGCGGTGCTCGAGGCTGGCAGTGGCTCCGCCGCGGCTGGGAGCGGCTCTGCCGCCGCTGGGAGCGGCTCCGCGGTCGACACGGGTAGCGGCTCCGCGGGTAGCGGCTCCGCCGCCACGGTCCCGGTCGCCCCGGTCGCCCCGGTCGGTGGCAAGCCGCCCGCGACGAAGATCACGGTGGTTCCGTGCGGCAAGACCCCGTCGAAGGTCATCGTCAAGGCTGGTGACGGCGCGCGCGAGTACGGCTTCTCGCTGGCGATCACCGATCCGAAGCGTGACCCCGCGCTGCACCCGAACGACGTCGAGGTGAACGACATCATCGAGTTCCAGCTCGGTGGCAGCGTCAACGTCATCCCCGATACGTCGAGCGACCCCAACCTCGAAGCGCCGGCGGGCAAGACCACCTGCGTGTCGGTCAACGGCGAGGGCGTGTTCGGCTTCCACTCGTCGACCAACATCCGCGGCAAGTTCATCGCCAAGCCCTGGTACACGCGGCTCGCCGAGCGAAAGGTCGAAGACGACAACGGTGGCACGTTCTGGATGCCGCGCGCGGTCAACTCGGCCGCCGATGGCTCCGATCAGATGTTCTACGCGGTGTTCGCGCTGTCCGCGTTCTTCTTCATCGCGATCGCGGTTGCGGTCATCTACCTGGTGGTCAAGTACCGCCATCGTCCGGGCCACAGGGCGGAGAAGTCCGCGACGCATAACGACGCCCTCGAGATCACGTGGACGATCATCCCGACGATCATCTGCGTCTTCCTGTTCTGGTACGGCTGGCGCTCGTACATCCACGTCGTGACGCCGCCGACCGCCGCCGTGGAGATCAGCGTCACCGCGCAGCGCTGGACGTGGGAGTTCCGGCACAGCAACGGCGTCAAGGACGTCGATCTGCACGTGCCCGTCGGCAAGCCGGTCCGCCTCGTGATGACGTCGACCGACGTGCTGCACTCGTTCTACGCGCCGGTGTTGCGCGTGAAGCAGGACATCATCCCGCGCCGCTACACGTACGCGTGGTTCGACCCGCAGAAGCCGGGCACCTACCGCCTCAACTGCGCGGAGTACTGCGGCACGAACCACTCGCAGATGGGCATCAACAGCGAGGGTCGCCGCGCGGTCGTCGTCGTGCACGAGCCCGGCAAGTACGAGCGCTACCTCGCCGACAAGCAGGCCCTCGAGAGCAACATGGCCCCCGACGCGCTCGGACGCATGCTGTACGAGAAGAAGGGCTGCAACGCCTGCCACTCGATCGACGGCTCCGCGAGGATCGGCCCGTCGTTCTACAAGGACTTCGGCACCATGGTGCCGCTCGCGAGTGGTGGTCCCGTCAAGATGGACGAGAACTACATCCGCGAGTCGGTGCTGGCGCCCCAGGCCAAGGCTCGCCCCGGGTATCCGGCGTCGATGCCGTCGTTCGAAGGTTCACTCAAGGAAGCGGAGATCGAAGGGATCATCGCTTTCATCAAGTCGCTCAAGTAGGAATTTTTATGGCGACCACAGAACGCATTCACGGTCCGATGAAAGAGCCCGACTTCCTCAACGTCAAGAAGGGGATCGGGAGCTGGCTCTATACGCTCGACCACAAGCGCATCGGGATGATGTACCTGTTCGGCATCCTGTTCTCGTTGCTCCTCGGCGGCGCGTTCGCGCTGCTGCTGCGCACGGAGCTGTGGTCGCCGGGCAAGACCATCGTCTCGCAGGACACCTACAACCAGTTCTTCACGCTGCACGGCGCGGTGATGGTGTTCCTCGTCATCATCCCGGGCATCCCGGCGGCGCTCGGCAACATCATCATGCCGATCCAGCTGGGCGCGCCCGACGTCGCGTTCCCCAAGCTCAACCTCGCGTCGTTCTATCTGTGGACGAGCGGCGCGCTCCTGCTCGTGATCGCGATCCCGTTCGGTGGCCTCGACACCGGCTGGACGCTCTACACACCGTACTCGCTCGAGTCCAAGACGCCCGTGCTGATCGCCGTGCTCGGCGTGTTCCTCCTCGGCTTCAGCTCGATCTTCACGGGCCTCAACTTCCTCGTGACGATCCACAAGTTCCGGCCGCAGGGCATGAGCTGGTTCTCGATGCCGCTCAACATCTGGGCGATCTACGCGACGGCGATCATGCAGGTGCTCGCGACGCCGGTCCTCGGCATCACGGTGCTGCTCCTCGCGGTCGAGCGCTTCGCGCACATCGGCATCTTCGATCCGACGCTCGGCGGTGACCCGGTGCTGTTCCAGCACTTCTTCTGGTTCTACAGCCACCCGGCCGTCTACATCATGATCATCCCGGCGATGGGGGTGATCTCCGAGATCCTCTCGACGTTCTCGCGCAAGCCGATCTTCGGCTATCGCTTCATCGCGTACTCGTCGATCTCCCTCGCGCTCCTGTCGTTCCTCGTCTGGGGCCACCACATGTTCGTGTCGGGCCAGTCGCGGCTCGCCAACATGGTGTTCTCCGCGCTGACCTTCACGGTCGGCATCCCGGCCGCGATCAAGGTCTTCAACTGGGTCGCGACGCTCTACAAGGGCGACATCCGGCTCAAGGTGCCGATGCTCTACGCGCTCAGCTTCTTGCTGCTGTTCACGATCGGCGGCCTCACCGGCCTGTTCCTCGGCATCCTCTCGGTCGACGTCCACCTCCACGACACGTACTTCGTGGTCGCCCACTTCCACTACGTGATGATGGGCTCGACGCTCGTCGCGTTCCTCGGGGCGCTCCATCACTGGTGGCCCAAGTTCACCGGCCGCATGTACAGCGAGTCGCTCGGCAAGGTCTGCTCGATCGGCGTGTTCTTCGGCTTCAACCTGACGTTCTTGCCGCAGTTCGTGATGGGCGCGCGCGGCATGCCGCGTCGCTACTGGGACTACGATCCGCAGTACCAGATCTTTCACCAGCTCTCGACGATCGGCGCGTTCGTCCTCGGCATGTCGCTGTTCATCACGGTCATCTACCTGATGGCGTCGTTCAAGATCGGCAAGAAGGCGACGCGCAACCCGTGGGGCGGCAGCTCGCTCGAGTGGCAGGCCCCGACGCCGCCACCGCTCTACAACTTCGAGAAGCCGCCGGTGCTCCACGAGCTCTACAACTACGACGACCTCGTCGAGGTCGGCGAGAACGACTGGCAGCGCATCGGCGAGACCTACGATCCCGACGATCACGACGATCACGGTGAGGCTCACGTCGAGGCGAAGACGGCGCCCGCAGCCGAGCCCGTCGCGGCGAAGGTCGAGCCCGTCGCGGCCAAGGCCGACGACCCCAAGGAGTCGGCTGACGAAGCCAAGCCCGACGCCAAGCCCGAAGCCGACGACAACAAGGAGCCGTCGTGAGCGCCGATCACGGACACGGTCACGGTCACGGTAGCCGGTTCATCCAGCACCACTACGATGACGCGCAGCACCAGTTCGAGTCCGGCAAGCTCGGCATCTGGCTCTTCCTCGCGCAGGAGGTGCTGTTCTTCTCGGCGCTGTTCGTCGCGTACATCCTGTATCGCGTCAATCACCCCGAGATTTACTCGTACGCGCACAAGTACCTCGACGTGAAGATGGGCGCGATCAACACCGCGGTGCTGATCTTCTCGTCGCTGACCGCGGCGTGGGCGGTGCGCTGCGCGCAGCTCAATCAGCGCAAGGGGCTGATCGGCTGCATCGTCATCACCATCCTGTGCGCCTGTACGTTCATGGGTGTCAAGTACCAGGAGTACAAGCACAAGTATCACGAGCAGATCCTGTTCGGCCGGTACTTCGATCCGTGCGTCTCGTCGGGCGGCACCGAGCTGCTGACGAAGAGCAACGAGTGCCCTGGTGCCAAGACCACGATCGAGTGGGACACCGGCACCAAGAAGGCGACCGAGGGCTGCTTCGAGCAGGCGCTCGTCGACCAGGATCCCATCGAGGAGGGCGTCCAGGCGAAGTGCCAGGTGTTCGAGCTCAAGATGGCGAAGCGTGGCGCGGAGTGGGTCGAGGCGAGCCGCAAGAAGATCGACAACCAGTGCCCCGAGGAAGACTTCAGCGCGGAGGAGGGCGCGGCGAAGGTCGCGCCGAAGTTCCCGTGCTGGCGTCCGGCGGTGCAGCCGGCGGTGTGTCCGGACCTGACGACCGCCGAGCAGGCGCTCGCGGGCAACGCGGCGCGCCCGCAGGTCGGCTTCCTCGTCGAGTACGGCGACGGCGAAGAGCGCGGCGAGGACGTCCGCATCAAGGCCGAGTGCGAAGGTCCGGCGAAGAAGGTCGAGCCGATCGACAA
>JAPLLF010000313.1 GCA_026387715.1 Pseudomonadota bacterium | reverse complement strand
GCGCGTCGATCGCTCGGGGCGTAGGGGACGCGCGTGAGGATCGGCGTCGTCGCGACGTCGTATCCGCGCTGGCCGGGCGATCCCGCCGGCAGCTTCGTCGGTGCCCACGTCCGCGCCCTCGAGGCGCTCGGCCACGCGGTCGACGTCGTCGCGGCCGCACATCCGATCCCGCCCGGGCGCCTGTTCTTCACCGGCGGCGCGCCGGATCGGCTCGAGCGCGCGCCGATCGGCGCCATGCTCGACGGCCTGGTGTTCTCCGCGCGGCTCGTGCGCGAGGTCCGCGGCCGCGCGCGGGCGTGGGACGCGGTCGTCGCGCACTGGCTCGTGCCGTCGGCGCTCGCCGCCCTGCCCACCGGCCTGCCGCTCGTCGCGATCGCGCACGGCGGCGACGTGCACACGCTGCGGCGGCTCGGGCTGCTCGCGCCCGTGATCGCCCTGCTCCGGCGACGCGGCGCGCGGCTCGCGTTCGTCAGCGAGGAGCTGTGCCGGCTCGCCGGCGTCGACCCCAGGAGCCCCGACGTGATCGTCCAGCCGATGGGGATCGACGTCGCGCGGTTCGCCGCGATCCCACCGGCGAAGACCAACCCTCCGACGTTGCTCGTGGCGGCACGGCTCGTCGCGGTGAAGGGGGTCGACGTCGCGATCCGGGCGCTCGCCCACGTCACCCAACTCGGACGCCCGGTCCGCCTCGTGATCGCCGGTGACGGCCCGGACCGCGCGGCGCTGGCGACGCTCGCCGCTGCCACGGCCGAGGTCACGTTCCTCGGTCAGGTCGACGAGCGCGAACGCGATCGCCTGCTCGGCATGGCGAGCGTCGTCGTCATCCCGTCGCGCGTGTTGCCGAACGGCCGCAGCGAGGGCATGCCGATGATCGCGCTCGAGGCGCTCGCCGCCAACGTCCCGGTCGTCGCGTCCGCGGTCGGAGGCCTGCGCGGGTGGTCAGGCATCCGCACCGTGCCACCCGACGATCCGGCGGCCCTCGCGCAGGCGATCGTACAGACCCTCGCCGAGCCCCTGGACCGCCCCACCGAGGTCCAGGGGCTCGACTGGGCCGTCGTCGCTCCCCGCCTGTTACCCACTGCGCAATCCGCGCGCCGGCGCACTGCGTAGATCGCTGCGCACTTCTTGACAATGGTCCGACCAATCGATCGCCCAATCGTCGCCAAGTCGTTGCAATCACGTGACGTTTGACGTGATTCGTGGAAAAACCGCCCTCTCCTCATGGCGGCACGGTCCCTGCTCAACGACGCTGCGATGTCTCAACCCTTCGACGTCTCTGTCATTCTGCCGTTCGGGGATGACGAAGAAGCAGTCGGAATCGCGGTCCGGCGCACGGCCGAGTACCTGCGGAACCTCCAGGTCGCGTTCGAGCTCCTGGCGATCGACGAAGACTCCGGCGACAACTCGCACGCGGTCCTCGCCCTGCTCCGCGGCGAGGTCCCCGAGCTCCGCGTGATCCACGCGCCCGCGCGCGGCAAGGGGGTCGACACCGGCGTCGCGCGCGCGCAGGGCACGCTCCTCGTGATCACCACGCCCGACGTCGCATCGGCGTCGC
>JAPLLF010000626.1 GCA_026387715.1 Pseudomonadota bacterium | reverse complement strand
ACCTGGGTGCCCTTGCTGGCATCGAAGGGGGCGCTGTTGCCGACGAGGATCACGACCGGCACGTCGGCCGTGCCCGCGTCTGACTTGAGGGCGAGGCAGAGATCGTAGCCGCTCTTGCCGCTGATCGTCGCATCGATCAGCACGACGGCCGGCTTGTTCGCCTTCGCCTTCTGGAGTCCCTCATCGTAGGTGCGTGCACCGACGTACTGGAATTCGGTACCGCGAAACGTGATGTCCGCGACCATCTGCATGGTGGCGCTGTCGTCGACGCAGAGAACGATCTTGCTCACTTGATCCCTCCGAGGCTCATCGGTGTTCGTAACACGACGTTCGCGCAAGGGTCAATTCAACTCCTCGGAATCCGTCGGGCTTTTCCCTGTGCTAGCGTGCGCGCGCCATGGCCACCCATCACCTGACGCCGCTCCACCGTGCCGCGCTCGAGGTCGTCGCTGCGCACGCTGGCGTCCCGCTCGACACCCTCAAGGTCGACGTCCCCCCCAACCCCTCCATGGGGGATCTCGCCGTCGCCTGCCATCCGATCGCCAAGGCGACGAAGCAGAACCCGATGGCGATCGCCAAGGCGATCGCGGACGCGTTCGTGCCGACGGACCTGCTCGCGAGCGCGACCGCGGCCGGCCCGTTCGTCAACTTCCGCGCCAACCGCCCCGCCCTGCTCCGCTGGGTCATCGAGCAGGCCCTCGGCAACACGCTCGTGCCCGCCGTCGGCACCGGCAAGACGATCTGCATCGACTACTCGTCGCCGAACATCTCCAAGGAGCTCGCGTTCCATCACATCCGGTCGACGGGCATCGGCCATGCCCTCGCGCAGATCTTCCGCGCGCTCGACTACCAGGTCGTCGGCATCAACCACCTCGGTGACTGGGGCACGACGCACGGCATGCTGATCGCCGCCTACCAGCAGTGGGGCAAGGAGGACAAGATCGACCTCGCGCAGCTCGACATCGCGCAGCTCAACGAGCTGTACGTGCGGTGGCGCGATCACACCAACCCGCTCAAGCACGAGGCGGCCGGCAAGTGGATGGCGGCGATCGTCGCCGGCGGAGACGCCGCCGAGGTCGCGCGCGCCGCGCTCGCCAAGGAGGTCGAGCGCTGCGCCCTGGCGACGAACGTGGCGCGCGACTGGTTCAAGAAGCTCGAGCACGGCGACCCCGAGGCGCGGGCGCTGTGGGATCGCTTCCGCGCGGTGTCGTGGGCCGAGTTCGAGGGCGTCTACGACAAGCTCGGGATCACGTTCGAGCTGGTGCGCGGCGAGAGCGCCTACGAGCCGGACCTCGCCGACGTGATGGCAGAGCTGCGCGCCAAGCAGCTGGTCGAGACCAGCGAGGGCGCGCAGGTCGTGTGGCTCCCGGATCAGAAGGTGCCGGTGATCGTCGAGAAGTCCGACGGCGCGTCGACCTACGCGACCCGCGACTTCGCGTCCGCCAAGTATCGCCACGCGACCTATCAGTTCGATCGCTCGATCTACGTGGTCGATCGCGGCCAGGCGCTGCACTTCAGCCAGGTGTTCGGCATGCTCGAGAAGGCCGGCTACGCGTGGGCCAAGCAGTGCGAGCACGTGACGTTCGGGCTCGTGCGCATGGGCGGCAAGAAGACGTCGACCCGCGGCGGCGCGGGCGTGATGCTCAAGGCCGTGCTCGCCGAGGCCAAGGCGCGCGCGCTCGCCAAGATGGCGGAGGCGGACTCGCCGGCGGCGCAGCTGCCGCTCGTGAACGGCGTGCCGCTCGCCGAGCAGGTCGGGATCGGCGCCGTGCTGACCGTGGTGGTCGCGATGGTCACCGGCACCGAGTCGTTCTCGGTCGTCAAGGCGCTGCAGCTGACCGGGCTCGTGGCCTGCATCGTGGGCCTCAAGCTCGTGCACTGAGAGCCCTCCGA
>JAPLLF010001124.1 GCA_026387715.1 Pseudomonadota bacterium | reverse complement strand
CGCCACCGACGACGATCTCGCCGGTCACGCGTACGCGATCTCGCAGGACGTCAGCAAGGATCAGAAGAACCTGACCGGATCGGGCACGTTCCACAGCGTCGAGACGAGGCAGGCCGCAGCGAAGGGTTCGCCGAAGCTGCTCCACATCACCGACGGCAACCTCGACGCCGCGAGCTCGAGCGTCGCGTGCCAGTACGAGGGTGCGCAGTGGGAGTGCAACGTCAAGGTCGACTACAAGGCCAACGAGCACTGGGAGCCGAACGGTCCGGCGCCGAACGCGGTGGCCGCCGGGACGTTCGCGACCTTCGGGATCGGCGGGATCCACGGCAACGAGACGTGGTCCACGGCGACGCACGACGCCCACGATCACTTCACGTTCGCGAGCGACCACGTGATCGCGCACGGCCGCGACACCAATCATCAGAAGGTCCAGGTCGCGATCGAGCCGCTCGATCCGGTGAAGACGTACGAGGTCGTGTTCGTCACCGACAAGGCGTACGACCAGTGGCTCCCCGAGGGGCCACCGATCGCGCCGTCGACGCACCAGCCCGACACCGTGACGGTGCATGTCGAGCTACGCGATCCCAGGACGCACCGTCCGATCGCGAAGTCGTTTCGCACGCACTACGTCCTCGACGGGTCGCACCTCGATGGCGAGTGCATGAACTGGCCTGCACACACCACGACTTCTCCGGACAAACCAGATCTGTATTTCGATCCGGTGAAGAACACCGGCGATCGGGTGAGCAGCGATCAGAAGTCGCTCGAGCTCCCCGACGGCCACGGCGGGGGTGCGGTCACCGTCTCCGCGCGCGACTGGGGTGGCTGGGCGAGCCTCGTGGCGCACGTCGTGGTGTCGGACGGCGTCGCCGTCGACGCGGTGGTCTCCGGCGGCAAGGCCGACGGCACGGCCTCGCTCGCGCTGCCGAAGGACGATGACGGCAACCACATCGCGGACGCGTGGGAGGCCCAGGCCACGGGCGGCAAGCGCGCCGATGCCGACGACGAGAAGGTCCCCGGCGGCTGGGCGGCGCCCGGCGATGGCTACACGCTGTTCGAGGAGTACCGCGGCTTCGTCGACGCGGATCCGAGCGGCACCGTCGTCCCGGCGAAGGGTCCGAAGAAGCGCCACGTGCGCTTCGATCCGAAGCAGCGCGACGCGTTCATCGGTCTCGCCGTGAGCGACGGCGTGGCGCCGCTCGCGCTCGCGGCCGTCACCGCGTGGGCGCGGATGACGAACGTGAGCGTCCACTACATCGCCGATTCGAACCTGCTCGTCGCGACCCCCGGCGACTATCCTGGCGGCTCGTTCCCGCGCCGCGCCGACGCGTGGGGCGACGGCCATGACGATCTGTTCGGCAAGCCGCAGATGGCGCTGTGGGTGCAATCGACGCAGAACCTCGGCACGTCGCCGGCGCATACCGATCCGATTCGCGACACGCAGGACATGCCCGACGAGCACGGGACCGAGGCGCAGAGCGGCGTGTTCGGCAGCTTCGGCGACGTGCACGGCGTGACGCTCGATCTCGCGTCCGCGAAGGACACCGTCAGCGGGCTCACGTGCTTCGTCGACCCGACGTGCCCGATTCCCGACAACATGCGCCCGCAGTGGACGACGTGGCAGACCGCGCTCGTCAAGGCGATCGGTAACGCGGAGCAGAACAAGCGCGCGCTGTACGGCAAGGGCAACCATGCCGAGCTCGAGCGCCGGTTCACGCGGTTCACGCTGATCCACGAGCTCGGTCACGCCGCGGGCCTGTATCACCACGGCGCGCTCACCGACCCGGACAACGAGGCGCACGGCGATGCGACATGCCCGATGCGCTACTGGCACATGGGTGACAACTACCTGCCCGTCGCGGACTTCGTCGGGGGCAAGTGGGATCTGACCACCGCTCCCGACAAGACGCCGTGGAAGTGGTGTGCGGAGAACACGCCGCAGCTCCGGCTCGCGGACCACAAGCACTTCTGAGCAGCCACGGCGCACCGCGCCGCGCTGCGCGCGCTCGTCTCCTCGACCGAGGTGGGACCGTGGCATCGGCCGGCTCGTCCCGCCCACGACGCCCTACTCGAGGCTCTCCAGGAAGGCGATGATCTTCTTCTCCGGGGACCTGCGCGCACGCGCCATCTCGAGCGGCGTGGCGCCCTTCTGTGCCCCCGCCCAGAGGTCGTGTTTCTTCTTCGACTTGTGCTTCGGATCGGCGCCGGCGTCGACGAGCGCCTTCGGGATCTCCACCTTCTTCGCGCGGAGCGCCGCGTAGTGCAGAGCAGTCATTCCGTACTCGTCGGCGAGGTTCGCGTCGGCGCCCCCGTCGAGGAGTGTCTCTACGACCTTGACGTTGCCCGCTTCGATCGCCTTGACGAGCGCAGTCTCTCCCTCGTGAAACCCGTTCGGGTCAATGCCCGCCTCGATGCCGGCGCGCACCACAGCGAACTTACCGGCCACGACGGCTCCGAGCCACGCGTCGACGTCCACGGCTTTCTCCTTGACCATACGATCCTCCCTTGCGAGCGAGCCTATACGAAGCAGACCACCGCTTCTAGAACGGCAGTTGCAGCTCCGCGCGCGCGTCACTTGCCCGAGCGACGCGATATCATGTGCGATGCGCGGCGTGATCGGGTTCGCGGCGATCGTGGGGGTTGGCGGCTGCTGGCGCGCGCCCAGCGCTTCGCCCCCAGTGGCCGTGGCGGTGGTGTCCAAGGAGGTGCCGCGAATCCGGTTCGCGCTCGCCGATCGCGAGGCCCACGTCCTGCGAATCCTTGCGATCGCGCCGACCGCCGCGGGTTTGAAGATCGAGCGCGAGATCGAGATTCCGGACAACTCCAGCCACGTCGTCTGGGTCGCGCCCGACCCAGCCGTCGTGTCCTGGTTCGACGGCGCCATGCAGCTCTCGTTCGCCACCGGCGGCGGCATCGCCACATTTCCCGACGTGCCGTGGGCAACGATTGCCAGGCCTGCCAAGGACGCCGCCGACCTGGAGCCCAGCCAGGAGATCCGGATGTTCGGCTCGGCGCATCAGCTCGTCGAGGCGCTCTGCGCCTGGAAGTACAAGGATGGCTACGAGGCAAGCGGGCAGTGCACGACCTGGCAGTACGCGCGCATCTGGCCGGGTCCGGTCGCGTTATTGACCGACGGACCGACCCCGGACCCTGACGAGCATCCGATGCCCGTCGTGCGCGGCGCGCGCGTTCGCGCCGAGGTCATCGAGCCACCGTGGCACGACGGGGCCTCGGATGATGAGCTGCGAATCCACACGACGTGCACCGATGCGCACGGTGTGCACGAGCTCAAGCCACCCGAGACGGGCGCCTATGCGATCCGGTGGTTCGTCGCGGAGCCCCCGATCTTTCGGTTCGACACGACGAGCGGCTCGGGCTTCGGGACCGGCTACACGACCCACGTCATGTACGAAGGCTGCACGGCCTCGAAGCGCTACACCAACGCATTCGCCGGGCCGCACGGGGAGGTCGTGGTCGTCGGCGAGGCCCTCGCGATATACTGGCAATGCAAGCTCGTCGCGCACGCCCCGATCGCGGGCGACGCGATCGCGTTCGCGCCCTGACCCGGCGCGCTGACCTTCCCAACACGTCGCGAACCTCACCGATGGCGTAGGCGCTCACATGCGTGAAGTCGACGAGCATCTCGCGCTCGATCAGCTTGTTCGCCGCGTCGAGGAAAAGGGTGCTCGGACCTGATAGAACACAGGGCATGAAGCTCTCCCTCGGTCTCGTGCTCGTGCTCGGCGCGTGTACGGTCAACGGCAAACCTATGTTCGGTGGTGGCGGCGGCGGCAATACGACGCCTGGACCGACTCCTACCGGCGACACCCCGCAGCCAGAGATTCCCAAGTCGGTTCCGGCTCCCGCGACGTACGCGTGGTGCAAGGACGTCCAGAAGCCGGCCAGCGGCATCAACCCCAGCGACGATGACCCGATCATGGTCGCGAAGACCCTGTGCTACCCGGACGCGTACGCGATGGGCAAGCGCAACGAGACCGAGGCCAAGCGGCTTCGCGCGATGCAGGCCTTCGGGATGACCGAGGCCGACTGGGCGCGCGATGCCCCGGAGTGGGTCAACACGCCGAGCGACAAGCTGTACGGCTACAAGCTGAAGATCACGGATCCGAACGTCAACACGGCGAAGGGGTTCGATCAGTTCGCGCTGATCCTGGCGGCGAACGACAAGCTGTACGTCGCCGATTCGTTTGCCATGCTCGGCATGACGGGGCGCCTCGCGCTCGTCGAGTCGTCGTGCAGCCTCGTGCCGACCGGCTCGACCGATGAGGCCATCTGCAGCGCGGAGGTCGCGTCACTCGATCTCGCGAAGCTCGGTGCCGAGATCCGGAACGAGGCGGGTCGCAGCTCGGTCGATCGCATGACGATTCGCGGGCATCTCGCGAACCTGCGGTCCCTGTTCGAGCACTACGCCAAGCCGTCGACCGTCGACCCGAAGGTCATCGACCTCGTCGCCAAGGCACGCGCCGACTGGGCGGCGAACCTCGCGGCTCGAAAGCCGTACCTCGAGCAACTCAACAAGATCGCCGACGGCGACAAGTCGGATTGCTCGGCGCTCGTGAAGCCGGCCTTCGAACGCGCCTTCGCGAACTTCCCGCCGACGAGCCTCGCCGGCGTGCATCGCCGGTATCACTCGTCGAACGCGGCCGCGTTCATCGCGCAGGATGCGGATGGCTGGATCGCCGGACGCATCGCGCACGAGTGCAGCAAGGGCGCGGTCGCGAAGCTGTTCGCGATGCTCGACGACAAGACGTTCCACGGATCGTTTCAATCGACGCGCACGCGGGTCAAGCAGATGCAGTCGCCGAGCGAGGCGAGCGGCATGACCTACGGCCACTACCACGCCGGCGTGATCGGGTCCGTCAAGGACGCCGGCAAGAACATGCTCAAGGTGACCTTCGCCAAGCAACCGAGCTACGTCTCCGCGGAGTGTTCGAAGTGGGTGCGCGGCAACAAGGTCACCTACGTGTCACCCGGAGGGGCGGTGCAATACGAGGAGGTCTGCGCCGAGCGGATCAACGTGACGATCGATTCGACGCCGAACCCGTTCGAGATCT
The DNA here is from genome assembly GCA_026387715.1 of Pseudomonadota bacterium. Taxonomy (GTDB): domain Bacteria; phylum Myxococcota_A; class Polyangia; order Haliangiales; family Haliangiaceae; genus JABFXX01. The sequence continues at coordinate 6,822 of JAPLLF010001124.1, read as the reverse complement.
CGAAGGACTACGCCGCCGGACTCGAGAAGGGCCACTACATCGAGGTGATCGAGTCGGTCGAAGGTCCGTACCTTCCGCCGTCCGTGTGGCTCAACGAGAAGACCCAGGCCCCGTTGGCGTTGTTCGGCGTGATGCTCAAGCAATAAGGGCCCGCGGGCCTCGATCGCATCACGATCGACCAACGAGCTACTGGCCCACCACGAAGTCGACGGTCTCGGTGTCCTGCGTGTTGCAGATCAGCCGCGCACTGCAGACCAATCCCGCTGCGCAGTTCGGCACGCTGGCGTAGTCGCTGTTCGGATCGTAGCGCTGGCCGATCTCCTTCTGCCACGCGAAGATCTGATCCTTCGCCTCGACGTAGGTCTTGCCCACGAGCTGCGGCAGGCGGCGCATCAGCTCGGCGTTGTGAGCCCGGCGAACCTGCGGATCCTGCGCGTGAAACGGGTCCTTGCAGACCACGACGCCCGTCGCATCCGTCGGAATGGTTTCACCGCTGGCCGCGCCGAACGCCGGGCGGCTCGTTGTCTCCACCTCGCCTCCCTGGTTCGGTCCTGCTCCAGGTCCCGGCCCCGGGGTCGTCGACGAGCCCATCTGGAGGTTGCATGCGGCCAGCGCCGCGAAGGTCACGTATTTGATTGCCTGCATGACGCCACCCTTCGGCCGGCCCGCCGACCCGTTGCCTATGCGCCCCACATGATCGGGTCTTCTTCGATCTGCATGCAAGACGGCGGTCAGGTTCTTCTGGTTCTTCTGTTCGTCGCCTCGTTCCAGATCAACAGTCACGGTCCGAACGGAGTCCTCGGCACGGTTGGTCGGAGGCCGAAGCACCGACCCTTGATCCGGATCAGCCCCAGGGGACGGTCGGCGACAGCAGCCGGGCGATGAACCGGACATCGTCTCCTCCCCCGTCGTCGGCGCCGGCGGGCTGCTGGCGCACGGGGCCGAGCTCGCCGCCCGCGAGATCGCGCGCGATCGCGGTCACGACGAGGTCGCCCTCCTCGGCGTCGGCGAGCAACGCGATCGCGCGGGCGATCGCCGCCACGTCGTCGCCCCCCTGCCGTGGCCCGATGATCTCGGTGTGGATGGCCGCGACGACCAGCTCGTCGCCGAGCAGCCGCACGAGGCGCAGCGCGGCCACCGGCGCAGTGAACGTCCCCAGCAGGAGCGTCGCCTCGGCAACCGGTGCGTCCGTCGCGACGTCGATCACGACTCCGCCGAGCCGGGTCACCACGCGGCGCCACGGCACGATGACGTCGGCCCGCGGCCGGACCGCGACGAACGTCGACAGCCGGGCGCGGCGCGCTGGCACGGTTGGCGTGCTCGTGAACACCGTGTCGACCGCGTCGAGTAACGTCGCGCTGTCGCCGAGGAAGGGGAAGTGGTCGTCACCATCGAGCTCGACCAGGCGCGCGGTGGAGATCCGCCGTGCGAGCTCCTGACCCGCCGCCAGCGGGACGAGGCGATCGCCGCGCCGGTGCAGGACGAGTGTCGGCGCGCGCACCGCCGGCAGCGCGGCCCGGACATCGAGCGCCGCGGCGCCGCGCAGCATCGCGATCGCGAGGGATGGTGTCGCGCTCACGCGGAGCAGGCGCGCCCACCAGCCGCGCAGCGCATCGTCGTCGACGTGCGACGGGGCGAGCGTGTCGAGCAGCAGCGGGCCACCCCAGCCGGCGAGGAGCTCGGCGCACCGCGCCTCGAGCAGCGCGGCCGACTCGGCCGGCGTCTGCGTGGTCCCGGCGCCGAGGTACGGCGTGCCGCCATAGAGGATCAGGCCGCGCACGCGCTCGGGGTGAGTCGCGGCGAACATCGCGGCGACGGCGGCGGCATCGCCGATGCCGAACAGCGTCGGGCGCTCGACCCCTGCGGCGTCGAGCACGGCGAGCAGATCGGCGAACCGCGCATCGAGCTCGAGCCCGCCGGTCGAGCGATCCGACAGGCCACAGCCGCGGCGATCGAACACGATGATCCGCGCCGTGCGGGCCAGGCGCGACAGGAACGCCGCCTGGCTCGGCTCCTGCCACGCGAGCTCGACGTTGGAGATCCACTCCGGCAACACGACGATGGTGTGCGGCCCGTCGCCGAACACCTGGTAGGCGATCACGGCGTCGCCCGCACGGGCATAACGCGAAGGCGGCGCCTCCAGCAGCTGCCGCCACGGGTTCGGAGGCAACGCGACGTGCGGATGGTTGCCCTTCGCCGCGCGGGCGAGGCCGCGCCCCATGTGATCGGCGATGCGCTGGTACGCGCGTCGCCATAACACCTCGAGCGCTGGGGTCCAAGCTCCACCCTCAGCCTCGGCGATCGCCCCGAGCAAGGCCTCGCCGATCACGTCGAAGTGCGCGATCTGCACGCCGAATCCCGCGTGGCGCTCGCCGAGGTCCTCGAGAAGCGGGACCAGCAGCTCGGGGGCGCGCGCGTTGCGGACCACGGTGCTCAGGGCCGACTCGATCTTGATCCGCTGGCCGCGGAGGTCGGCGGCGAACAGCGAGCGCAGCGACGGATCGGCCGCGAACGCGAGATCGTAGAACCGCGTCGCCAGCTGTGCGGGGACGGTGATGACGCGGGCGAGTGACGCCGCGAGCTCGTCCGCCGCCACGGCCTCGTCGACGTCGTCGAACGCGTGCGTCGAGCCGACCATCGGCGCGTACAGCGCGCGCAGCGCCTCGAGCTCGTCGCGGAGCTGCGCGCAGCTCGGACGCGCGGCGGGGTCGTGATCGAGGCACCGTGCGATCAGCTCGGCGAAGGGGGCCGGCACGTCGGCCCGCCGCGTGGAGATCGCCGGCATCGGATCCAGCATGATCGCGGCGGTCAGCGCCGGGCCGCCGAGCTTGGCGCACGGCAGCTCCCCGCCCAGCAGCTCCCACACGACGAGGCCGAGCGCGTAGACGTCGGAGTCCGTCGAGGGCGGGGCGCCGTGCCACAGCTCCGGCGCCATGTAGTGCGGCGTGCCGACGATGGTGCCGGCCGAGGTCCGCCCGTGGGGTGCGGCCCTCGCGAAGTCGGCGGTGGTCGGCGAGGTGACGGGCAGGGTCAGGCCATCGACCGCGCGCGCGAGGCCGAAGTCGATCAGCTTGGCGTGGGTGCCGACGACGACGTTGGCCGGCTTGACGTCGCGGTGGAGCACGCCGCTGCCGTGCACGGCGGCGAGCCCGCGCGCGACGCCGAGGCCGAGCTCGAGGGCGCGGCGCCACGACATCGGCCGGGGCACGTGGTGGAGCGGCTGGCCGTCGATCAGCTCGTACGCGAGGTACGGCCGATCACGCACGGTGCCGATCCGGTAGATCCCGACGACGTTCGGGTGGTGCAGGCGCGCGATGGCGCGGGCCTCGCCGAGGAAGCGCTCGCGCGCTCGCGGATCCGGGTTGGGATCGGTGATGAACTTCAGCGCGACGGGCCGATCGAGCATCCGGTCCCGGCCGAGGAAGACGGTGCCCATGCCACCCGCCCCGAGCGGCCGCACGATCTCGTAGTCGTCGAACTGGTCCGGCGGGAACGGCGCATGATCTCCCGACGGTACTTCCACGCGGCCATCGTATCAGAGCGCCCTCGGCGCGCCCCGGCCTCCGCGCGGCTCTCGGGCCTTCATCGCGCGCGCAGATCGTCGCCCGCGCCTGCGCGAGGACGACGAGGATCCAGAGGAGGCGGCTCGCGGGGGCGATCCGCATCATCGCGGCAACGGTAGCACGCGTGATCGATCGAATCGAAAGCGCGATCTTGCTGTCCTCGAGCGTGCGCGTGATGGCCGGCGCGCTGGGAGTGCTCGTATCCAATGTCGATGATCGCGTTCGCTCTCTGGCTGACGTGGTCCGGCGTCCGAGCGTCGGACACGTTGGAGCGGAAAGTCTCGATCGAACGTGTAGCTTCTCCCTGCACGATGTGGCCTCCGAGCCTCGATCTTCATCGTGCTATCGTCTGAATCATGGCTGCGCCGGATGGAGAAGCTCATCGAGCTCGATCTGGAGACACGCCGTACAGGATGCGAACGCGGGATCGGAGATTCCACTCACTGCGGTGGAACACGAGCTGCTCGACCAGCGCCTGCGCGAGGACGATGAGGATCCCGGCGCGGCGATTCCCTGGTCGGAGGCCCAGGAACGTCTTCGAACGCGATGAGCTACGCCGTGGTGAAGCCGTAGTCCCGTCGTGACGACGTTTGCCCACCACGGCCGCAACCGGCTCACGCCGCGCGATCTGCCGCGGTTCCCGAGCGAGTCGCTGTTCGATCGCGTCGGCCGGGCCGCGTGCCGCGCCGCGTGCCTGCCGCGCAAGGAGCTCTACGAGTCGTGGGAGGTCGCGCGCCGCGCGCGGCGGCGGTTCCGCGGCGGTCGGGTCGTCGACGTCGCCTGCGGCCACGGGCTCGTCGCCCACCTCGCGATCCTTCTCGACGACACGTCACCGACCGCGCTCGCGCTCGATCCGGTCATCCCGGCGAGCGCCGGCAAGCTCGCCGCCGAGCTCGTCGCGACCTGGCCGCGGCTCGCCGGGCGCGTGACGTTCGCCGCGCGTACCCTCGCGACGGAGCCGGTCGCTGCCGGCGATCTCGTGGTGTCCGCGCACGCTTGTGGCGAGCTCACCGACGCCGTGCTCGACGCGGCGATCGCTGCCCGCGCGCGCGTCGCGGTGCTGCCGTGCTGCCAGGTGGTCGGCCCGTCACCGCTCGCGGGGTGGCTGGACGGCGCGCTCGCGGTCGACGTCGCCCGGGCGCACCGGCTGCTCGCGGCCGGCTTCGAGGTCTCCACCCAGACGATCGATCCCGCGATCACGCCGAAGAACCGGCTGCTGCTCGGCGCACCACGCAGGTGATAAGCGGAGGCGATCGTGCCAAGCGTGGCGCCAAACGCCAGGCAGGATGACCTCGGCCACGCGGCGGGCCGGCTATCATGGCCCTGCCATGAGCTGCAGACCCGAGGTCCACGGTGAACCGCCGCGGGACGTGCGCGAGCTCGCGAACCAGACTGGATCCAGTTCGAGGTGATCGGCGGTCCCGTGATCGATCGCTTGCGGCGAGATCCGGGGCTCGCCCTCGTCCTGCTCGCGCTCGCCCTCATCGTTGCGCTCTACGCGTCGACCCTCGGTCGCGGCCTGGTGAATTACGACGACCCGTGGCTCGTTCGCGACAACTTCCTGCTCCAGCATCCGTCATGGTCATCACTGCGCGCGATCCTGTTCGACACCAGTGGCGACACGAGGTTCGCGCTCGGCGCTGAGTACCTGCCCGTGCGTGATCTGTCGATCATGCTCGACCACGCGATCTGGGGTAGCTGGTACGGCGGCTACCACCTGACGAACGTGGTCGTCTACCTCGCCACGATCGTCGTATGGTTCCGGACCCTCGAGCGTCTCGGCATCGATCGCAAGGTCGCAGGGCTGATGATCCTGCTGTGGGCTGTCCATCCGAGTCACGCCGAGTCGGTGGCGTGGGTCACCGAGCGCAAGGGGCTGCTCGGCTGCCTGTTCGCGGGGATCGCCGGCCTCGGCTACGCCCGGTTTCGAACCGGCGACAGCGCTCGGTGGCTGGCGCTCGCGACCGCTGCTTCGGTGCTGGCGGTGTGGAGCAAGGCACCCGCGGCGTTCGCGATCGCCGCTCTCGCCGGGCTCGAGCTCGTGGTTCCTGCGCCGCGGCGATCCTGGCGGCGCAGCGCGGTCGGGCTCGCCACGATCGGCGTGGTCGGTGCGCTCGCGTTCATCCCCGTGGTGATCGTGGCAACCAGCTCCTCTGTCGTCGGCACCGAGGACCACGCTCCCGGAGGTCCGATCGCGATGGCGCTCGGACTCCACGGGTTCTACGTGCGCATGGCCGCGATGGCGGTGAAGAATGCGGTGTCCTATCCGATCAGCACGAACGGGCCGGAGATGCTCGACCTGGTGATCGGTTCGTTCGCGCTCGCGGTCGCGCTCGCCGTCTCGATCACCCCGGCACGCGGCTGGTGGCGACCGCCCCTCGAGCTTCGGGTCGCCGCGGTCTTGTGGCTGTTCGGCTGGCTGCCGATCAGTCGCCTCGTGCTGCCGCTGCGCTCGGTGATCGTCGCCGATCGCTACATGCTGCTGCCGACCCTCGGCGTCGCGCTCGCCGGCGCGTTCGCCCTGTCGCGGATCGCGCACGCGACCTCGCGCAACGCGCTGATCGCCGTGATCGTGCTCGCCGCATCGATCCGCACACTCGACGCGCAAGCGAACTGGTGCAACGCGACGAGCCTGTGGGAGCGCGCGGTGAGCTCGAATCCCGACGATGGCGAAGCGTGGAGCATGTACGCCGAAGCGTTGCTCGACGCCGGCGATCCGATGGGCGCCGCGCAGGCGGTGCAGCAGGGCCTGAGTCACAGTCGGTCGCCGCGGTTGCTGCTCCGCGACGCGCTGATCACGCTGCAGCGCGGAGACCGTGACCGGGGCGTCGCGGCGATGCAGGATGCAGCGGTGGCGGGCGAGCCTCGCGCGATGTCGAACCTCGCGCTGCTGCTGCTCGACGACGGCAAGCTCGACGATGCGCTCGCATGGGCGAGCCGCGGTGCCGCGGCCATGCCGCTCTACGCGCCGGGCCATCGCACCCACGGCAAGATCGCGCTGGCTGCTCACCACCTCGACCAGGCGTTCGATGCGTTCACGCGTGCCTATCAGCTCGAGCCGAACAACCTCGCGAACCGCTTCAACCTCGCGCTCGTGTTGATCGAGCTCGGTCGACGCGACGAGGCACGCGTGCAGCTCGAGGCGTGTGTGCGCGATCCATCGCTCGGCGCACGTGCGCGTGCCGCACTCGCCGAGCTCGGCCGATAACGAGCGGGGCCGCGACGACCGCGCAGCTCCACACGATGCGCGCGCACGTCA